>NZ_JBKJPP010000062.1:0-3600 GCF_046595215.1 Lapillicoccus sp.
GCCGCAACGAAGTCGTCCAAGACGTCGCCCAGGACTCCGAACTCGCCTCGAGGTAGCAGCCCGGCCGAGCCGTCGCGTCCCCGCGGATTCGTCTCGAGTCTGCCGGCCCATGCGTCAGCCGACCACGCTCATGGGCCCGCGGGATGGAAGAGCTCCCGAGAGGTCGTCGAACCAGACACGGAGTCACCTCACGCGGCGACGTTGCAAACGGCCCAGACCGTGCCCGCGGCCGCGGTACCCAAGGCGCCCGGACCGCATCGACGCTAAACCCGACGCGCTCGTCGCAGCCGCGTCCGCACGCGGCGGAATGACGCAGAGCAGAGCCGTGGGCGTCACGGCATCAGCTTTCCCATGCCGGAGTCGACGGGCGACCCTGCACCGGCACGGCGGGCGGCGTCCGTGGCCGGCAGCCGTGGCGGCTTTTAGGCATGTGAGATGCGGCGAGCCACTCGCGGAGGTCAGGTCCTTTGGTTCACCTTGCCGCCGACAAACGCCACCCGTGGCTGACGTTCCTGGGGGCTTGACTAGCGGAGATGATGTCCTCGGCAACGTCGACGAGTTTGCGGTTGGCGTCCATGCTGCTGTGGCGCAGTGCCTGGATGGCCTCTTCGTCAGTGAAGCCGAGTTGGGCCATCACGAGTCCGATGGCGACGCCGATCCTGCGGTTGACGCGCAGAGCCGACTGCAGGTGCTCGCCTAGTTCGTGGTCCGCGGCGGTCTCGATCTTCAACGCGGCGTGTGCCGCGTTGCGGTGCGACAACTCGGCAGCCAGCACTAGCTGCCCGGTCGACGGGGTGCTCTCTTGGCTGTTCATCACTCGTCGTTTCGTCAGTTGCCGACCGATGGCCGGATTCTTTACCCCGACCCGTCCCGGATCGGCGCTGCCACGTCGGGCATCCCCCGTGTGTTGAGGTAGCCCGCACTCCTCGCTCTTCCCAAATTACCGGACAAAAGGTAACCATTGGGTCTAGAGCGGCCCTCGCTATTGTCACGATCCGGGGCGCCTACCCTTTGACGAGCCGAGCAGGTAGGGCTCTCAATGTGGTCGAGTGCTCCTCGGCGAGCATCCGCTGATAGCGCTCGACTTTCCCGTTGTGCTTAGGGTGAACGGCCGGGTCCGCTGGTGGCGGCTGGTGTGGGAGACGGCGCGGGCGAACGCGGTGGACCGGTAGGCGGAACCGTTGTCGATGACGACCCGGGTGATGGTGGTGATGCCGTGGGCGGTGAACCAGGCCCGCGCGGGCCCCGAACCCGACAGCGGTGGCGGCGGTCTCGTCGGGCAGGTGCTCGGCGTAGGGCAGCCGAAGAGTATCCGTCGACAGCGGAGTGCGGGCACACGTACCCGGCGCGGGCGCCGGCGGTCTCGGCCCGGCCGGCGGCGCGGTGCTGCAGGCTGGCCCGGCCGTGGACCCGCCAGCCGCCGCCGTCGGGGATCCGGCCGACCTTCTTGACGTTAGCGTGGACCAGGTGACCGCGGTAGCGGGCGGTGATCTTCCCCGGGGTGCGTAGGGGTTCGCCGTCCACGTCGAGCCAGCGGCGTCGGTTCAACCCGAGCCGGACCAGCCACACCCACCTCGACAAGCACTGCCTCGACACCCCGGCCTCGGCGGCACCGTGCTCGATCGGACGGCGCTGGCAGCGTCGGACCAGCCGCAGCCGGCCGGCAGGGGTCAACGGCGCACTACGGTGGGACATGAGGCAGGTCTCCTAGCGAGGACGGGTTGGTCGCACTTCTCATTCTCCGCCAGGGACCTGCCTCTTCAACTCACCCCGGCGTCACCAACCTCACGAGCCGCAACAGCTCGTGGCCCGGATGCCTTCACCCTCTCGCGGCTACCAGGCGCACCCATCCGGCGCGGCACGAGCGATCCCCGGCGTGACGTGTCGAGTCTCCGCAAGCCTCGATGACGGGCGCCAGGACGTCGAGCTGAGCCTGCGGATCTCTCAGGGTCTGAGCAGGACGGCGGGCAGCCCTTTGCGAAAGCACGGCCAGGCTCTCGCCCTGGGGTCGTCGCAGGGCGAGCCGGGTGGTGGGCCGGTAGGAACAGACGCCGGACGTCGGTCATCGGCCTGACGTGGGGCGCAAGGACGGCCCACGACCGCTACCGGGGTTACTACCAGCCCCCGCTCCCACCACCTTGCTGACCGGTGTTCTTGCGTGCCTTCGTTAGCCTCTGCGCCTCCTCGAGGCTCGTCACCTCACCGCAGCGCTTGCACTTCGCCAGCTTGGGGTTCTCTGGTTCGCTGTACTTCTGCCAGTTGTGGCCGACGATGCCACACGCAGTCTGGACGAGACCCATGCGTAGTTCACCTCCTTCAATCAAGGAAAGACTCTCACTCCTCGTTCTTCGCGGAAAGACCAGCCGTGCCATCGGCACCGTCGACAGGCTGAAGCGCCTGTAAGTGTGGGGGTGGCCGGCCTGGGGCTGGTCGGGCAGGGTGGACGTCGTCTGCTTCGTGGCCGTGTGACTCGTGAATCGCCTGGCCCTCTCGCGAGGTGCTCTTCCCGGGATCTGTCCGCGGGGGACGAGGTGGGCGACGTCGACCCGGTCCTTCACCTTGATGGCTTGATTAGAAGCCTGCCCGACCCCTCACGCTTTGCGATGGCTGCCAGGAGTCGTGGCCCTTTACAGGCCTGCCTCGCGGTGACTTTCCCGGGCCGACGCCGATCACGACGTCCCCAACTACAGGAAGTTGCCGCGATGAGTCCCATCGTCTCAGAGCAGTACCAGTTCGTCATCGGCGTGGACACCCACGCCGCCACCCACACTCTCGCCGTGCTCTGCGCCGCGACCGGTGCGGTCCTGCACAAGGAGACCTTCCCGACCTCGAGCCCCGGACTGGGTCGAGCCCTCGGCTGGGTCGCTCGCCGCATCGGCGAGGCCCGCGCCCTGATCGTGGTCGAGGGCACCGGCTCCTACGGCGCGATCTTGACCGAGCGGCTCGAGTTCGCCGGCTACCGGGTGGTTGAAGCGGCGTTCATGTCAGCGGGGGATCGACGCGGCATCGGCAAGAACGACGTCCTCGACGCGGCGCGGATTGCCCGGGCGGTCCTCGGACTGCACGACGACGAACTTCGCACTCCCCGCACGCTCTCCGCCGGAGACGACCGCGCCAGCGGCTCACGGGTCGCACTCCGGGTGCTCGTCGTGGCCCGCGACCAGATGACCGGAGAACGCACCCGCGCCATCAACGTCCTGACCGCGCTGCTACGCACCGTCGACCTCGGCATCGACGCCCGTACGTCCCTGACCGCCGCCCAGCTGTCCACCATCGCCGGCTGGCGAGAGCGCGAGGAGAACCTTGCCCGCCGGACCTGCCGGGCCGAGGCCGTGCGCCTCGCCCGCCGGGTCAAGACCCTCAGCGTTGACCTGACCACCAACCGGTTCGGGATCACCGCCCTCGTCGCCGACGCCGCACCCGAACTGCTGGCCCTGCCCGGAGTCGGCGCCGTCGTCGCGGCCGCCGTCCTGGTCGCCTGGTCCCACCCTGGACGCCTGCGTTCCGAAGCCGCCATGGCCTCCCTCGCCGGGACGTGCCCCATCCCGGCCTCCTCGGGCAACACCGTCCGCTACCGCCTCAACCGAGGCGGAGACCGAC
>NZ_JBKJPP010000010.1:0-48040 GCF_046595215.1 Lapillicoccus sp.
CTCAAGGCCGCCGGGCCGCTGCTGCTCGGGGGTCGCGAGCTGCCTCCGCTGGGTGCCCGGGTGGTGGCGCTGCTGCCGGCCGGGCTGCTGGCGGCGCTCGTCGCCGTGTCGGCGGTCGCGCAGGGACCCAGGCTGGTGCTCGACCCGCGGCTGCTCGCGCTGGCCGTGGCCGCGTTCGCGCTGCGGCTGCGGGCGCCGTTCGTCGTCGTCGTGCTGCTGGCTGCCGCCACGGCCGCTGCCGCCCGCGCCCTGGGGTGAGCCTGTCCGCGTCTGCTGCCGCGTTCCGGAGCGGTCCCAGAACGCACCCAGAAGTCGAGCGCACGATGGCGCCCATGGACACCTCGCCGACCTTCCCGCTGGACCGCCTCGCGGACCGCGCCCGTCGCGATCGAGCCCGCCGCACGGTCAGCGTGATGACCGCCGTCACCGGGACCGCCGCCGTCGTCGGCGCCGGTCTGCTCGCCGTTGCCCTCAGTCCCGCCCAGGCCGGCGCTGCCGCCGGGCCGAGCCCCTCGGTCACCGCCACCCCCCCGATCAGCGCCCCGGCTTCCGCAGCCCCGGCCCGCGCCGCCGCCCCAGCGCCGGCCGCCCCGGCCCCGGCCCGAGCCGCCGCCCAAGCCCCGGCCGTCAGCTCCGGCTACGGACGTGCGGTGGCGTCGTCGGGCTCGAGCTGATGTCGACGACCCGGGGCGCGGTCCAGGATCTCGCCGTCGCTGACCTGGGCCTGCAGTCGTCCAGCTGGAGGGTCTGGGGGACGTCCGTCCGCCTGGTCGTCGCGGACGGGATCGAGCCGGCGCGGCGTCGGGTCGAGGAGGTCCTCGCCGGCGTCGACGCGGCCGCGAGCCGGTTCCGGCCCGACTCCGAGCTGTCCCGGCTGACCCCCGGAGTGTGGACGGAGGTCTCCCCGCTGCTGGCCCGCTGCCTCACGGTGGCCCGGGACGCGGCCGCAGACACCGACGGCCTGGTCGACCCGACCGTCGGGCTGACGCTCTCCGACCTGGGCTACGACCGCACGTTCCGCTCGGTGCTGCCGGACGGTCCCGCGCTGACGGTGGTCCGCAGCCCCGGCGGTTGGGAGTCGTTGCGGGTGGAGGGGACGAGGGTCCTCGCACCCCCGGGGCTGGACCTCGGAGCGACCGCGAAGGGGCTGGCTGCAGACCTCTGCGCCGCCGCGGTCGGCGAGCTCGTCGGCGACGCGCTGGTGGGACTCGGCGGGGACCTCGCCACCGCAGGCAGCCGCAGCTGGCCGGTGCTGGTGACCGACACCTCCGACCCCGACCACCCGCAGCCGGAAGTGGGAGCCGCCGCCGAGAGCGCGCAGGTGGTCGACCTGGTCGGGGGGCTGGCCACCAGCGGCACCGCGGCCCGCCGGTGGACCCGCGGCGGTCGGCTCATGCACCACCTGATCGATCCCCGCACCGCACTGCCGGCGGACGGTCCGTGGCGCACCGTCAGCGTGCTGGCCGACACCTGCGTCGGAGCAAACGTCGCCTCGACCGCGTCGGTGGTGCTCGGCGCAGCCGCGCCTGCCTGGCTCCGGGAGCGGGGCTACGCCGCGCGGCTCGTCGCCCACGACGGCACGGTGACCCGGGTCGGGGCGTGGCCGCGGCCATGACGGTCCTCGCCTCCGCGCCGACCCTGGGCCAGGCCCCGTTCTGGTACCTGACCCGCAGCACCGGCGTCGTCGCGTTCGTGCTGCTGACCCTGACGATGGCGTTCGGGGTCGCCGCGACGCACCGGGCGGTCGCCGCCCCTCGCTGGCCACGGTTCGCGACCCAGCACCTGCACCGGAACCTGTCGCTGCTCGGGGTGGCGTTCCTCGTCGTGCACGTCGTGACCACCGTCGTCGACGGCTACGCCCCGATCGGCTGGTGGGCGGCGGTCGTTCCCCTCGCGTCCCGGTACCGCACCCTCGGGGTGTCGCTGGGCACGCTGGCCTCCGACCTCATGCTCGTGCTCCTCGTCACCTCGGCCTGGCGGACGCGGCTGCCGCAGCGGCTGTGGCGGGTCGTGCACCTGGCGGCGTACGGGCTCTGGCCGCTCGCCTGGGTGCACTTCCTCACCACCGGCACCGACGCCGGCTGGAGCGGTGTCGGCCTGTGGATCGCGGTGGTGTCGCTGCTGGTGGTGGTGGCGGCCTCCGCCGTCCGCTGGGTCACCCGCGAGGGGGCCCGCGGACCCGTGGCGAGCCTGCGATGAGGCTGCTGCTGGCCGAAGGCAGTGGGGCACAGGCGCACCTGGCCGCGCACGGGCCCCTCGTGCTGCCCGCGCCCGGGGTGCTGCTCGAGGCGGTGGAGGCCTCCGGGTTGCTCGGCCGCGGCGGGGCCGGGTTCCCGTCCGGGCGGAAGATGCGCACGGTCGGGGCCGCCCGGCGCCCGGTCGTGCTGGGCAACGGCTGCGACGGGGAACCCGCCAGCGGCAAGGACACCCTGCTGCTGAGCGACTTCCGGGACCTGGTGCTCGACGGGCTGCAGGTGGCCGCGCACGCCGTCGGTGCCAGGGAGGCGCACCTGGCCCTGCACGCAGGCAGCCCCGCCCGCGACGGCCTCGTGCTGGCGCTGGCCCGCCGCCAGGACGCGGTGCCGGTCCGTCTGCACGCGGTCCCGCCGCGCTACGTCGCCTCCGAGGAGTCGGCGTTGGTGAACCTGGTGAACACCGGGTCGTCGCTGCCGACGTCCAGCCCGCCGCGGCCCTACGAACGGGGCATCGACAAGCGCCCGACCCTGGTGCACAACGTCGAGACGCTGGCCCACCTCGCCCTGATCGCGCGGCACGGACCGGACTGGTTCCGGGCCGTCGGGGACCCGGCCGAGCCGGGCACGATGCTGGTGACCGTCTCCGGTCCGGGGGCGCGCAGGGTCGTCGAGGTCGCGACGGGGACCTCGGTGACGGACCTGCTGCGCGACCACGGGCTGCTCCTCGGATGCGGTGCGGTGCTCGTCGGTGGCTACTTCGGCAGCTGGTTCACCGTCGAGGAGGCCCATCACCTCACCCTCACCCAGCACTCGCTGCGCGCGGCCGGCGGAGCACTCGGCGCGGGCATCGTGGTGGCCCTGCCCCGGTCTGCCTGCGGGCTGACCGAGACCGCCCGGGTGGCGGCCTACCTCGCCGCCCAGAGCGCCGGTCAGTGCGGACCGTGCGTGAACGGGCTCCCCGCCATCGCCGGCGCGGTCACCGAGCTGGCCGCCGGCCGCCGGACGCCGTCGCTGGACTCCGACCTCGAGCGTTGGCTCCGGATCGTCCCCGGCCGCGGGGCCTGCCGGCACCCCGACGGCGCCGTGCGGTTCGTCCAGACCGCGTTGCGGGTCTTCGCCGACGACCTGGCCGAGCACCGCGGCTCCCGCGAGGAGACCGTGGCGGCGATGATCCAGCGGACCGTGGAGCGCATCTACACCGAGGAGGAGGAGAACCGCTTCCTCGAGGTGACCTACGCCGGCGGCGACAAGGAGATCCTCTACTTCAAGGACTTCAACTCCGGTGCGATGATCCAGAACATCGTCGACCGGGCCAAGAAGATGGCGATCAAGGACTTCCTCACCATCGCCCAGAAGGGCATCCGCGTCGAGCACCTCCTGGCGGCCTGCGTCGACGAGTTCAAGGAGAACGAGGACCTGCCCAACACGACCAACCCGGACGACTGGGCGCGCATCTCCGGCAAGAAGGGCGAGCGGATCATCTACATCCGCACGCTCATCAACGGCAAGGACGGCACCGAGCCGGGGCGGTCCATCCACAACGTCGCCAACACGGGACAGTACCTCTGAGGTCCCGCCCCTGTCACAAAAGGGTGTAGCCGCCGTCGATGACGACCGTCTCCCCGACGACGAAGCGAGAGCCGTCCCCGGCGAGGTAGGCGACGAGGTCGCCGAGCTCGTCCGGCTCGCCCATCCGCCCGGCCGGGGTCCGGCGTAGCCACTCGTCGCGCATCTGCGGCTCGCGGGCGGCGACCTCGCGGGTCATGTCGGACGCGAAGTAGCCGGGAGCGATCGCGTTCACCCTGATCCCCAGCGGGATCCACTCCACGGCGAGGCTCTTGGTCAGCATCGAGACGCCGGCCTTGGAGGTGTTGTAGGCGGCCTGCTGCTGCGGCACGTTGACGACCATCCCGGACATCGACGCGATGTTGACGATGCTGGCCGTCAGCCCGGCGTCGACGACCCGGCGGGCGAACTCGCGGCAGACGACGAAGGCGCCGGTGAGGTTGACGTCGATGACCCGCCGCCACTCGGCGGTGGACGTCTCCAACGCCGGCTTGTCCATCGCGATCCCGGCCGCATTGACCAGGACGGTGGCCACCCCGAGGGCGTCGGAGGCGAGGTCCAGTCCGGCGAGCACGGATTCGTCATCCGTGACGTCGACGTGGTGCCCGACCACCTGCCGCCCGCTCCGGGCCGCGAGCTCGGCGGCCACGGACTCGAGTCGGGGCAGGACGTCGAAGAGGGCGATGTCGGCCCCGCGGGCGGCCAGCGACCTGGCCATCGAGAGCCCCAGCCCCCGGCCTCCGCCGGTGACCACGGCCACTCGCCCGACGAACGAGTCCCCGCGGGCCGCAGAGTCCGATGGACGTGCTGGCGCCGGCCCGCTCACGAGATCAGCGCCGGACCCGGGCGGCGAGCGCCCGCCACCCGAGCAGGAACGCGCCGAGGACGATCGTCGTGACGACCATGAACGAGAAGGCCGTCCCCTGGCCGGTCACTGCCCTCAGGAGCATCCCGACGACGACTGCGCAGGCCCAGACGGGTATGCCGTGACCGAGGGTCAGCGGCCACGCTCCGGACCGCCGGCGCACCAGCGCCCAGCCGACGCCGGCACCGACGAGGAACGGCCACGCCGTGAGCACCGCTGCGAGAACGGGATTCGTCTCGTCGTGGCTGGCCCGGCCGATCGCGGCGAAGACGGTGACGAGCGCGCCGTCGGCCACGGCGGCCTGCCACGGTCGCGGCGCCATCAGAAGGGGAGCCTGGGCTGTGGTGGGGCGTGCGTCGGGTCGACGCCCTCGAACAGCGACGAGACCGACTTGCCCTGGTGGATCCGGGAGATGGCCTCGGCGAAGAGCTCGGCCACGGAGCGGATCCGCAGCTCGGGCCAGCCCTGCGGCGGCGGCACGGTGTCGGTCGTGACGACCTCACTGATCATCGGGTGGTCGCGCAGCCGCTCGACCGCCCGGCCGGCGAAGAGGCCGTGGGTGCAGGCCACCGACGCCTCGGTGCACCCGACGTCCTTGAGCCGCTCGAGCAGCTCGACGATCGAGCCCCCCGTCGCGATCTCGTCGTCCAGGACGATGGCCCGCTTGCCGGCGACGTCACCGACGATCGCGTCGATGACCACCCGGTCGTCGGCCAGCCGCTGCTTGGACCCCGCCGCGACCGGCAGCCCGAGCAGCCGGGCGAACTGCGTGGCCGTCTTGGCGTTGCCGAGGTCGGGGGAGACGACGATGGTGTCCGTGAGGTCGGCGCCCCGGTAGTGGTCGGCGAGCACGCCGATGGCCGTGAGGTGGTCGACGGGCACGGAGAAGAACCCGTGCACCTGCGGGGCGTGCAGCGCCATCGTCAGCACCCGGCTGGCGCCCGCGGTGGTGAGCATGTCCGCGACGAGGCGACCGCCGAGCGAGATGCGGGAGGCGTCCTTCTTGTCGGACCGGGCGTAGGCGTAGTGCGGCATCACTGCCGTGATCTGCGCGGCCGACGCCCCCCGGGCCGCATCGATCATCAGCAGCAGCTCCATGAGGTGCTCCTGCGTCGGGGGCACGAGCGGCTGGACGATGTAGACGTCACGCTGCCGGCAGTTCTCGAGCAGCTGGGCCTGGAGGCAGTCGTTGCTGAAGCGCTTGATGTCGACGCGGGAGCGGGTGACGCCGAGGTGCTCGCAGATCCGGTCGGCGAGCACGGGATGAGCAGATCCTGAGAAGACGACGACGTCGTTCACGGGCACCCTTCCGGGGGACGGCGGCGATTGTCCATCAGACTAACGGCCCCCGGTCGCGCGCGGAACCGCCCGGTCGGTGCCCAGGTGGCGGCTCAGCTCGGTGGCGAGCTCCAGCCGGGCCTGGGGCCCGCACACCGTCGCGCCCGGGAAGCTCATGAACCCGTGCGGCGCACCGAGGTAGGTGGTCGCCCGGACCGACACCCCCGCGGCGGCGAGCTGCGCGGCATACGCCTGGCCCTCGTCCCGCAGGGGGTCGAGGTCGGCGGTCTGGACGAGCGCCGGAGGCAGGCCCTCGAGGCTCTCGGCGAACAGGGGGGAGACGAGGGGGTCCTCGCGGGAGAGGCCGCTGCGCACGACGTAGAGCTCGAGGAAGGCGTTGATCGACGAGAGCGTGAGGACGGGGGCGTTGGCCAGCTGCCGCACTGACGGAAAGCTCTGGGTGGCGTCGACCCCCGGGTAGAGCAGTGCCTGGTGGGCGATCCGCGGGCCCCCCTCGTCGCGGACGACCTGGCAGACGACGGCGGCGAGGTTGCCGCCGGCGCTGTCGCCGCAGACCGCGGTCCGCTCGGCGTCCCCGCCGAAGCGGGCGGCTGCCCCGGCGGCCCAGCGCACGGCGTCGACGCAGTCGAGGGCCGCCTGGGGCGCGGGGTGCTCGGGGGCCATCCGGTAGTCGATGCTGAGGACCACCGACGGTACGGCGTCCGCGATGAACCCCGAGAGCGGGTCGTAGCCGCGGGGGTCACCGAGCACCCAGCCCCCGCCGTGGAGGAAGACGACGACGGGGTGGGGGCCGGGCGCGGCCGGGCGGTACACCCGCACCGGTATGCCGTGCCCGTCCCGGGCCTCGAAGGTCGCCTCCTCGATCCGGACCCCTCGGGGCACGGCCCCCGTCACCCACGTGTACGGCGCACGGGTCGGGGCGACGGCGGCCCTCAGCCTGCGGATCTCCTCGAGGTCGAGGTTCTCGACCGTGTCGTGGCCGAGGCGGTCGAGGACGGCCGTGAAGAGGCGGGTTCGCAGCGGCATTCGTGACATGCGCCCCAGTCTGCCCGCGACGTGTCGCGGGGGCGACATAGGGTGAGCGGCATGACGGTGCGGCGCGTGATGGGGATCGAGACGGAGTACGGCATCTCCGTGCCCGGCGACCCGACCGCCAACCCGATGATGCTGTCCGGACACGTGGTCAACGCGTATGCCAGCGCCCACGGCGTGCGCTCGGGGCGGGCCTCGTGGGACTACGCCGACGAGGCCCCGTTGCGCGACGCCCGGGGGTTCGAGATCAACCGGGCGCTCGCCGACCCGAGCCAGCTGACCGACATCGAGGACCCGACGCTGGCCAACGTCGTGCTGACCAACGGCGCCCGGCTCTACGTCGACCACGCCCACCCGGAATACAGCTCGCCCGAGGTGATGACACCGCGCGACGTCGTCGCCTGGGACCGCGCGGGCGAGCTGATCATGCTCGAGGCGGTCCGCCGGCTCAGCGCCGTCCCGGGGACGGCAGGGGTCAACCTCTACAAGAACAACACCGACGGCAAGGGCGCCTCCTACGGCACCCACGAGAACTACCTCATGCGGCGCGAGACCCCCTTCACGGATATCGTGCGCCACCTCATCCCCTTCTTCGTCGCCCGCCAGGTCATCGTCGGGTCGGGCCGGGTCGGGATCGGGCAGGACTCGCGCACCCCGGGCTTCCAGCTGAGCCAGCGGGCCGACTTCTTCGAGGTCGAGGTGGGACTCGAGACCACCCTCAAGCGGCCGATCATCAACACCCGCGACGAGCCGCACGCCGTCGCCGACCTCTACCGCCGCCTCCACGTCATCATCGGCGACGCCAACCAGTGCGACGTCGCCAACCTCCTCAAGGTCGGGACCACCTCACTCGTCCTGGCGATGGTCGAGGACGGCGCGCTGACCCGGGACCTGACCGTCGCCAAGCCTGTGGCCACCCTGCACGCCGTCTCCCACGACCCCTCGCTGCGGACCCGGCTGACCCTGCGGGACGGCCGGCGGCTCACCGCGCTCGAGCTGCTCTGGGAGTACTACGAGGCGGCGGCGGCATACCTCGACGCCCGTGGACTCGGCGGTGACGACGACCCCGACACCGCCGAGGTGATGCGCCTCTGGGCGGACGTGATGACCCGCCTCGGCACCGACACCATGTCGTGCGCCCGCGACGTGGACTGGGTCGCCAAGCTGCAGCTGATGGAGGGCTACCGCGACCGGGACGGGCTCGCGTGGAGCGACCCGCGCCTGAGCGCGATCGACATCCAGTGGAGCGACGTGCGTCCCGAGAAGGGCCTGTTCCACCGGCTGGCCGAGCGGGGCCGGATCACCAGCCTCGTCGACGCCGTCGAGGTCAAGGCGGCGATGACCGAGCCTCCGGAGGACACCCGGGCGTGGTTCCGCGGCAAGTGCCTGGAGAAGTTCTCCGGCCAGGTCGCGGCCGCCTCCTGGGACTCGGTGATCTTCGACGTCCCCGGCCGGCAGGCGTTGCAGCGGGTGCCGATGCTCGAGCCGCAGCGGGGCACCAGGGCGCACGTCGGCGCGATCATCGACCGCAGCCCCGACGTGGTGACCTTGTTGCGTGAACTCGACGCGGCCGCGGACTAGGGTCAGACCAACGGGAGCACCCTCGCGACAGCGGCGGTGAGAGTGGAGGAGAGTCATGCCAAGCCAGGAGCAGAGTCGGCCCCAGCGGCGCGAGGACGCGCCCGACGAGGGCCCCGAGCCGACCCCCGTCGCGCCCGAGACCACCGCCCGCAAGGAGGCCCTCGACGACGACATCGACAACGTGCTCGACGAGATCGACGGTGTCCTCGAGTCCAATGCCGAGGAGTTCGTGCGCGGGTTCGTGCAAAAGGGCGGCCAGTGAGCCGGGACGTGACGTCCGGCCGGCTCCCCGACGCCTTCCGCGTGCCCGGGTCCTCCTCCTTCACCGAGTTCATCGGCCAGGTGGCACCCGAGCTGCTGCCCGGGAGCCGAGCACTGCCGATCGGCGCCACCGTGGACGCCCCGCACGGGACGACGATCGTCACGGTGGAGTACGCCGGCGGGGTCCTGATGGCCGGCGACCGACGGGCCACCATGGGCAACCTCATCGCCAACCGCGACATGGAGAAGGTCTTCTCGGCCGACGAGTACGCCGTCGTGGGCATCGCCGGCACGGCCGGGCTCGCGATCGAGCTGGTCAAGCTCTACCAGGTCGAGCTCGAGCACTACGAGAAGATCGAGGGCGCCCTGATGTCGGTGGAGGGCAAGGCCAACCGCCTCGCCAGCATGATCCGTGGCAACCTCGGCAACGCGATGCAGGGCCTCGCGGTCGTGCCGCTGTTCGCCGGGTTCGACCTCGACGACCGCGCGGGGCGGATCTACTCCTACGACGTGACCGGGGGGTGCTACCGCGAGCACGACCACCACAGCATCGGGTCGGGGTCGCTGTTCGCTCGCGGGTCGCTGAAGAAGCTGTGGCGGCCCGGGCTCGACGAGAGCGCTGCCGTCCGGATCGCCGTCGAGGCTCTCTACGACGCGGCCGACGACGACTCGGCGACCGGGGGCCCCGACCTGGGCCGGCGGATCTGGCCGACGTTGGCCGTGGTCGACGTCGAGGGGGTGCGCTTCCTCGACGACGAGACGCTCGCCTCCGTGGTGGCCACGATGGTCGAGGCGCGTCGCGACAACCCGGGAGGTGCCCGATGAGCATGCCGTTCTACGTCTCGCCCGAGCAGCTGATGAAGGACAAGGCGGACTACGCGCGCAAGGGCATCGCCCGCGGCCGCTCTGTCGTCGTCCTCGGCTACGACCGGGGCATCGCCTTCGTCGCGGAGAACCCCCAGAGCCTGCGCAAGATCTCGGAGATCTACGACCGGATCGCCTTCGCGGCGGTCGGGATGTACTACGAGTTCGAGAACCTGCGCGTCGCGGGCATCCGGTATGCCGACCTGCGGGGCTACTCCTACGACCGCAGCGACGTCACGGCGCGGGGTCTGGCCAACGCCTACGCGCAGACGCTGGGGACGGTCTTCACCCAGGAGCCGAAGCCCTACGAGATCGAAATCGTCGTGGCCGAGGTCGGCACCGACGCGGACCACGACCAGATCTACCGGCTGACCTACGACGGCTCGGTGTCCGACCAACACGGCTTCGTCGTGATGGGTGGCGCGATTACCCAGGCCGAGGAGACCCTCAAGGAACGCTGGCGCCCCGGGCTGTCCCTCGGCGAGGCGCTCGGCATCGCCGTCGACACGCTGGCCGCGGACCCCAACGGCGGCGAGACCCGCACGCTGACGGCCGACCAGCTCGAGGTCGCGGTGCTCGACCGGCAGCGGCCCCGGCGGAAGTTCCGCAGGATCGGCGGGCAGCTCCTGGAGGACCTGCTCAGCAGTGACAGCGACATCTCGGACGCCCCAGAGATCGACGACGACCGCCCCGGGCACCACGACGTCCTGATGGGCGAGCGGCGCGAGACGCCCGGCACCGACCGACCCTCGAACCCGGAAGGGCGCGACCCCGAGCAGCGGGGCCCTCACCACGACGACGACCACCCCCAGGAGCCGCACCAATGAGCATCTACGACCACCTTGTGACCACCCTCGGTGGCGGCGCGGCGGACCTGCACGAGTACGCCGACACCGCGGTGCTTGTCGTCAACGTCGCCTCCAGGTGCGGCCTGACTCCGCAGTATGCCGGTCTGGAGCGGCTCCAGGAACGCTTCGCCGACCGGGGCTTCTCCGTCCTCGGCTTCCCGTGCAACCAGTTCCGGGGCCAGGAGCCCGGCACGGCGCAGGAGATCCAGGAGTTCTGCAGCGCGACCTACGGGGTGACCTTCCCGATGTTCGACAAGGTCGACGTGAACGGCGCCGACCGGCACCCGCTCTATGCCGAGCTGAGCGAGGTCGCCGACGCCGAGGGCAGGGCCGGCGACATCACGTGGAACTTCGAGAAGTTCGTCATCGCACCGGGTGGCACGTCGGTCACCCGCTTCGGTCCGCGCACCGAGCCTGAGGCCGACGAGGTCGTCGCCGCCATCGAGAGCGTCCTGCCCGGCGGACCCTGACCCCGTTCCTCGGAGCAGTGTCGTTCCTCCGGAGCATTGTGGCCCGAGGGGGGCGACAACACTCCGAGATCCGGCTGGCAGTCGGCCGGCGGCGGTCCGTGGTCGACGGCGAGGGGCCGGGCAATCAGCGGCTGGCCAGCAGCGCGAGCTCGTCCGCCCGGTCGAGACCTGCCCGGCGCCCCGTCCGGTCCAGGCCGAGCTCGCGCTCCCAGCCCAGCGCCGACCGGGTGGTTTCGACAAGGTCCCGACTGACCAGCCCCGCCTCGAGGGCCGACACCGGGTCGCGGGCCGAGAAGCCCTGCCACTGCGGGTCGCGCATCCACAGCGCCAGCGACCGCGGCCCCATGAACTCCTCGACCCCGGCCGCCACGAGCGCCTCGTCCGGGACCGGCACCACCTCACCGGTGAACCGTGAGGCCCGGCTCGCCGCGTCAACGACCTCGCGCAGCGTCCGCCGCGCCCCGCAGGCGTCGACCACGCCCGTGGTGCCCCCGAGCCCGGCCCGGACGAGCCAGGGTGCCAGGTCGTCGACGTCGACGACCTGTGCCGGCTGGTCGATCGTCTCGGGCACGAGCACCGGCCCACCGTCCTGCTGCGCGAGCGCGAACCGCCCGGCCCAGTAGCCGAACCGGTCGCTGAGGTCGCCCCGCCCGGCGATCAGCCCGGACCGCGCGACGAGGGCGTCGCCGCCACGGTATGCCGTGACCGCGGCCTCGCACGCGACCTTCGCCTCGCCGTACTGCTCGGGCCCGGACTCCTCGCCCTCGAAGGCCGCGAGCAGGGGGGTGTCCAGCCCGGCGCCGGGGACGGAGTGGTCGGCGTAGACCGAGCAGGAGGACACCAGGACCCACCGCGTCGCGTGCTCGGAGAGGGCCGCCAGCGCCCCTCGTGCCTGCCCGGGCTGACGGGTGAGGTCGACGACGAGGTCCCATTGCTGCCCCGCCGGCAACTCGGCATACGCGGTGGGGGTGCTGCGGTCGCCCCGCACCAGCCGGGCGCCGGCGGGGACCGTCCCGCTCTCACCCCGGGCGAGGCAGGTGACCTCGTGACCGAGGGCGAGTGCCGCCCGGGCCACCTCGCCGCCGAGCCAGGAGGTCCCGCCGAGGAGCAGGACCCGGTCGGAGCTCGGTGACGTCGCCATGGCGCCACGCTGTCAGCGACGCGACCCGGGTGTCACGCCCTTTCGCTCTCGGCGAAGTCCGGCGGCTTAAGGTGAGGAGATGGAGCGGCGGATCTTCGGGATCGAGAACGAGTACGGGGTCACGTGCACGTTCGACGGACAGCGCCGCCTGACGCCCGACGAGGTCGCGCGCTACCTCTTCCGCAAGGTCGTCTCGTGGGGACGCTCCAGCAACGTCTTCCTCGGCAACGGTTCCCGGCTCTATCTCGACGTCGGGTCGCACCCGGAGTATGCGACCCCGGAGTGTGACGACCTGCGCGAGATCGTCATCCACGACAAGGCCGGCGAGCGGATCGTCGAGGGCCTGGTCGAGGATGCCCAGATCCGGCTGCGGGAGGAGGGCATCGCCGGCGAGATCTATGTCTTCAAGAACAACACCGACTCGGCAGGCAACTCCTACGGCTGCCACGAGAACTACCTCGTCGGGCGCTCGGGGGAGTTCCAGAAGATCTCCGACGTGCTCATCCCGTTCCTGGTCAGCCGCCAGATCACCTGTGGCGCAGGCAAGGTCGTCACGAGCAGCGCCGGCGCACGCTTCTGCGTGAGCCAGCGCGCCGACCACATCTGGGAGGGCGTCTCGTCGGCGACGACGCGCAGCCGACCCATCATCAACACCCGGGACGAACCGCACGCGGACGCCGAGAAGTACCGCAGGCTGCACGTCATCGTCGGCGACTCGAACATGTCCGAGACGACGACACTGCTCAAGATCGGCTCCGCCGACCTCGTCCTGCGGATGATCGAGGCCAGCGTCGTCATGCGCGACATGGCCCTGGAGAACCCGATCCGGGCGATCCGCGAGATCAGCCATGACCTGAGCGGGCGCAAGCCCGTCAAGCTCGCGAACGGCCGCGAGCTGTCGGCGCTGCAGATCCAGGGTGAGTACTACGAGCGGGCGATGGCGTTCGTGGAGCGAGAGGGCCTGACCTCACCGATCCAGAAGCAGGTGCTGGACCTGTGGGGCCGCACCCTGGCGGCCGTCGGCTCCGGAGACCTCGGCGCCGTCGACACGGAGATCGACTGGGTGATGAAGTACCGCCTGATCAGCCGCTATGCGCAGAAGCACGACCTGCCGCTCTCCCACCCGCGGATCCTGCAGCTCGACCTCGCCTACCACGACATCAACCGCCGCAGGGGGCTGTTCTACGTCCTGCAGAAACGCGGTCTCGCGGCGCGGGTCTGCACGGACATCGAGACCTTCGAGGCCAAGGTGCGGCCACCGCAGACGACGCGCGCCAAGCTGCGGGGGGACTTCATCCGGGCGGCGCAGGAGCACCGACGAGACTTCACCGTCGACTGGGTGCACCTCAAGCTCAACGACCAGGCGCAGCGCACGGTCCTGTGCAAGGACCCCTTCGCCGCCGAGGACGTCCGGGTGGCGCGGCTGATCGACAGCATGTGAGACCCCACAGGTGACCGCGTTACAGTGGCTCGCTTCCCGATCCCGACCGAAGGTGCTCCAGCGTGCGCTCTTTCCCCAAGGCAGTGGTTGCTGCGGCAGCTCTGTCCCTTTCCCTCCTCACGGCCTGCAGCTCCTCGAGCCCCACCGGCTCGGCCAGCAGCACGCCGGGCGGCACCGCTGGTGCGCAGACGTCCGGCTCCACCGGAGCCCACAAGCCGCTGAACAAGCCCGAGGACCTCAAGGTGCTCGACGGGATCGCGGTCTCGGGCGACGACCCGGCCAAGGCGCCGACGGTGGCGATCGCCGCCCTCCCGGTGAGCGTGAGCGCCACGGCCGTCAAGGTCCTCAAGGAGGGCACCGGCGAGGAGAGCACCCCCGCGAGCCGGGTCACGGTCCGCACGGCGCTCTACCTCGGCAAGGACGGCAAGCAGCTCGACAGTGACTACGAGAAGGCCGGTTCGCAGTCCTTCGTCCTCGGCAGCGGCCAGACGATCCCGGGGCTCAACACCGCACTGACCGGGGTCAAGTCCGGCTCGCGCATCCTCTTCGCCATTCCGCCGGTGGACGCCTTCGGCGCCGCGGGCCAGACCGCCGCGGGCATCGGCGCCATCGACAACCTCGTCGTCGTCGCCGACATCCTGTCCGTGGGGACGCCGCTGGCCAAGGCCGAGGGCACCGCCGTCCCCCCGGTCGCCGGGCAGCCCACGGTGACGTTCGACGACAAGACCGGCCCGGCCATCACCGTGCCCAAGACCCCGGCCCCGACCGAGCTGGTCAGCCAGCTCCTGGTCGACGGCAAGGGCGCCGAGGTCAAGGGCGGCCAGTCGATCACCGTGCACTACACCGGCGTCGTCTACGCCGACGGCACCACGTTCGACTCCTCGTGGACCAAGGGCTCGCCCTTCACCTTCACGCTCGGCACCGGCGGCGTCATCCCCGGCTGGGACAAGGGTCTGGTCGGCAAGAAGGTCGGGTCGCGCGTCCTGCTCGTCGTCCCCCCGGCCGACGGCTACAAGGACCAGGCCAACGGCAAGATCCCGGCCAGCTCGACGCTCGTCTTCGTCGTCGACATCCTCGACGCCGGCTGACCCACCCGCTGCGCGACCAGCACCCACCACCCCAACCCCCGAGAGGAACCCACCCATGGCACTCGACGCCAGTCGTTCCAAGCCCGAGCTCGACTTCCCCGGTGACGAGGCCCCGACCGTGCTCGTCGTCGAGGACCTCATCGACGGCACCGGGGACGAGGCCAGGGCCGGGCACACGGTCAGCGCCCACTACGCCGGCTGGGCCTTCTCCAGCGGCGAGGAGTTCGACTCGTCGTGGAACCGCGGCGCGCCACTGGACTTCCCGCTGGGCGGCGGTCGGGTCATCCAGGGCTGGGACCAGGGCATCGCCGGCATGAAGGTGGGCGGCCGCCGCAAGCTGACCATCCCGCCCCACCTCGGTTACGGCGACCGCGGCGCCGGTGGCGCCATCAAGCCCGGCGAGACGCTGATCTTCATCGTCGACCTCGTTGACGTGCGCTGAGCCGCCCTGCTGGTCAGGACGGTCCGCGCGGCGCGCACCGCAGGCTTCGCGGCGTTCGAGGCCTCGCGGCGTCACAGGAGCGACGCGGCATACCGGCCGGCGGCCGCAGCGGAGAGGAAGCTCGCCGGGTCCTGGCGGTAGCCGCGCCCCATCGTGGCGAGCGTGACCGGCGAGGCATGCAACGCCTCCTCGAGCCCGGCAAGCTCGACGTCCTGGCGCCGCAGCCGGCCGCTGCTGGCCGCGACGAGGGCGTCCGCCTGCCCACGGACGAGCTCGCCGAGCGGCCCGTCCAGCAGGGGGACCGGCAGGTCGGCGGGCACCAGCGCCACCCGTCCGTATGCCGTGAGGCTGTGGTGGGAGATGCCGCGGTGGCGATCGCGCGGGTCGGCTCCCGAGACGCGCAACGACGCGATCGGGCGGCCACCGAGGATCCCGGCGGCGTTGAGCGCCTCGCCCGCCATCACGCCGGAGAAGCCCCAGCGGGTGCCGGTGCCGAGGTTGCCCGGCCCCTGGGCGACGACCGCCACGTCGGCGCGCGCGACGAGGGCGGCGGCGAGCAGACCGGTGTGGACGGTGACCGCCTCGACGTCGCCCCCGAAGGCCTGCCCGACGCTGATCGTGCTGGTCACCCAGCCGCTGGCACCCAGCGCCGCGACGGTGCGAGAGAAGGCCAGGGGGAGCGCGCCGCCGTCCGTCATGAGGTAGGCGACCCGCGCGTCGGGCGCCCGTTCGCGAAGGCCCGCGATGATCGCGGGGAGGGCCGAGTGGAGGTCGGCGACGATGACCGGGAGGCCGTCGAGCGTGTCGGCGTCCGCGAGCACCCCGTGGTGGGGGCTGTCCTGCTCGTCCACGCCGAGCACCATCGTCTGCAAGGGGGTGTAGCGCGCCTTGACGACGTGGCCCGGCTGCCCGTCGGGCGGTTCGGGCGGGAGCCGGTCCGGCAGGGCGACCACCAGACCGACGCCGCCGGTGCCCAGGCCCCGCTCGAGGGCCGTGACGTTGACGAGCGCCTCGTCGCCGGCCTCGGGGGACCCGACGAGGTCGGTGTAGGCCAGCGCCGTGACCGTGGCGCCTCCCTCGTGCAGGCGGAGGGTGCACTCGACGGCGCCCGGCCGCCGCGACGTCACGGCGAGGATGCTGCCCCTGCGGATCCGGATCACGTGCGCAGACTAGCGATCGCGGGGGTCGGGTAGGTTCGGCGTCATGAGTGTCCAACCGTCAGCGGCAGCGAAGACCGAGCGTCTGCTCAACCTCGTCATCGCGCTCCTGTCGACGCGGATGCCGCTGTCCAAGGCCAGGATCCGCAGCGCGGTCCCGCAATATCTGTCGACGGCGTCAGACGAGGCGTTCGACCGGATGTTCGAGCGGGACAAGGACGAGCTGCGCGAGCTGGGGATCCCGCTCGCCACGGCCGTGATCGACCCGCTCTTCGACGACGAGCTCGGCTACCGGATCGACAAGCGGGAGTACGCCCTGCCGGAGATCGCCTTCGAGCCCGACGAGGTCGCAGCGCTCACCCTCGCGGGTCGGGCGTGGGCCCGGGCGAGCCTCGCCGGGTCGGCGGCCGGCGCCCTGCGCAAGCTGCGCTCGGCGGGCGTCGAGATCGACGACTCGTCGCTCGTCGGCATCGAGCCCGTCGTGCGCACCACCGAGGACGCCTTCGAACCGATCCGTAAGGCGCTCGTCAACCGGCAGGTCATCACCTTCGGCTACCGCAAGTCCGACGGGGAGACCTCGCAGCGGACCCTCCAGCCCTGGGGCCTGACCCAGTGGCACGGACGGTGGTACGTCACGGGCCACGACGTCGAGCGGGGCGCCGAGCGGGTCTTCCGGCTCAGCCGGATCGACGCGGGGGTGACGCCGACCGGGCGACCGGGCGCCTTCGCGCCGCCCTCGGACCATGAGCCCCGGGTGCTCGTCGAGCAGACCCAGACGCCTCGCGAGCCACCGGGGCGCGCGGTGCTGAGGGTCAGCGGCGGGTCCGGCAACACGCTGCGACGACGGGCCCGCGACACCCGCGACGAGCAGGACGGCTGGTCAGTGCTCGAGGTCGACTTCCGGGACCTCGACCGGCTCGCCGACGAGGTGGCCGGTTTCGGCCCCGACGTCGTGGCGACCTCGCCGAAGGAGCTGCGGCACGCCGTGGTGCGGCGCCTGGCCGGCGCCCGCGGACCGACCGCGGACGGCGACCTCACGCATACCGGGGTGAACGCGTGACTGCGGCCGCGGCCCGCAAGCCGACGCCGGAGTCAGCCACGACGCGCCTCTCCCGGCTCCTGACGATGGTCCCCTGGCTGCTCAGCCACCAGGGCGTCGACATCGACGAGGCTGCCGCCGAGTTCGGGGTCAGCAGGGCCCAGCTCGTCTCGGACCTCGAGCTGCTCTTCCTCTGCGGGACGCCCGGCGGGATGCCCGGCGACCTCATCGAGGCCGACTGGGAGGACGGCAAGGTCTACCTCGGCAACGCCGACCACATCGCCCGGCCGCTACGTCTCACCGTCGACGAGGCGCTGACCCTCATGGTCGGCCTCCGGGCGCTCGCCTCGACCCCCGGAATCGCCGAGCACGAGGCGGTGTCGCGTGCCCTGACCAAGCTCGAGGAGGCGACCGGGGCGGTCGGCGCCGCCAGCGCCCGCATGCAGGTCTCCATCGACGACGGCGCCCAGCAGTCGACGCTGACCGGCGCGCGCCGCGCGGTCCAGGACCACCGGCGCGTCCACCTGCGCTACCTGGTCCCGGGCCGCGACGAGGTCAGCGAGCGTGACGTCGACCCGATGCGGGTCGTCAGCCTCGACGCCCGGTGGTATCTCGAGGGCTGGTGCCACCGGGCCGAGGACGTCAGGCTGTTCAGGGTGGACCGGATCCAGGGTCTCGACATCCTCGAGCAGGACGGCACGCCGCCCCCGCACGCCCAGCCGCGGGACCTGGCCGGAGCCGCCTTCACGCCCCACGCGGACGACCTCGAGGTCGTCGTCGAGACGGACCGGTCCGCCGGGTGGATCGTGGAGTACTACCCGACCCAGTCGGTCGAGGAGCTCGGCGACGGGCGGCGCCGGGTCACCCTGCGGGTCAGCGACCCGTCATGGGTGCGCCGGCTGGCCTGGCGGATGGGCGGCCACCTCAGGGTGGTCGCGCCCGCCGATCTCGCCGCGAGTGTGACGTCCGGGGCCGAGGCGGCCCTGGCGGCCTACGCGGCCCCACCCACACCTGCCCCGGGTGAGGCGCGCCCCGCCGCGGACGGCTAGGCTCCGCGGGCGATGAGACTTCTCCTGTGGATCCTGATCTGGATCGTGCTCGTGCTCGGGGCCGCGTGGTACCTCTGGCGCAAGGTCCGGGTCGCGTGGCGGTCCTCGCGTCAGCTCGGCGCCGAGCTGCTGGTCGCCGAGCGGCGGCTTGGCGAGGTGCGCGAGCAGGTCGAGCAGCTGCAGCACGGCAGTGACGCCGCCCAGGAGCTCGCCGTCTTCGGTGACGTAGGCGCCCTGCGCGCGGAACGGGACGCCATGCGCCAGACGTTGGGTCAGCAGCGGCGCGCGCGCGCAGCAGGGAAGCTGCCCGGCTGGGCACGCCGCGTAGACTCATAGCGACACCGACCCGGAAGGCCAGTCAGACCATGTTGAGAGACCTCGCCCAGCCCAGCCATCTGCTGATCCTGGCCGTCATCATCGTCGTGCTCTTCGGTTGGAAGAAGCTGCCGGACGCCGCGCGCAGCGTCGGTCGCTCGATGCGGATCTTCAAGTCGGAGATGTCCGAGATGAAGAGCGACGGCAAGGAGGCCAGGCCGAGCCCGGCCGCCACCGACACCGTCCCGGGCACCGTCCCGCCGGCCGCGACATCACAGACCCCCCCGTATGCCGCTCCGCCGGCCGGCGCGCAGCCGGCCGCCCCGCAGCCGGTGGTCCCGCAGCCGGTGGTCCCCCAGCCCATGGTCCCCCAGCAGTCGCCCGTCGTCCAGCAGCAGCACTCCGGCGCGGACGCCGCCCGTCACGACAACCCGGCGCTCTGAGCGCCGCGTACCCCTACCACCGGCACACACCTCCACGTGACGCGGCGCTGACCCGTGGCCAACGGCAGGTTTCGGCGTCAACGTGACCCCGACGGTCGGATGTCCCTCGGCGACCACCTCCGAGAGCTGCGCCGTCGCGTCCTCATCGCCGGTGCGGCGGTCTTCCTCGGGGCGATCGCCGGCTGGTTCGTCTACAACCCCCTGCTCAACAAGCTGTCACAACCCGTCGACGAGCTGAACCTGCAGCGAGGGGCAAACTTCGCCAAGCTCAACTTCGGTAATCTCACGGACCCGTTCGCGGTCCACACCACCGTGGCCCTGTTCGTCGGGCTCGTCCTCGCCTCACCGGTCTGGCTCTTCCAGGTCTGGGCCTTCATCGTCCCGGGGCTGACCCGCCGCGAGAAGCGCACCTCGCTGATCTTCATCGGGACGGCCGTGCCCCTCTTCCTCGCGGGCGGCTGGCTGGCCTACATCACGTTGCCCAAGGCGGTCGACGCGTTGCTGTCGTTCACGCCTGACGGCTCGTCCAACATCCTGCCGGCTGCCGACTACCTCAACTTCGTCCTGAAGTTCATTCTCGCCTTCGGGCTGGCCTTCCTCCTGCCGGTCTTCCTCGTGGGCCTGAACGCGGCCGGGGTGTTGCCCGCGCGGATCATGGTCAAGTCCTGGCGGCCGGCGGTCTTCCTGATCTTCCTCTTCGCGGCGGTGATGACACCGTCACCGGATCCCTGGTCGATGATCGTCCTCGCGATACCCATGGTCGGCCTCTACTTCCTCGCCGTCGGGATCAGCTTCCTGCTCGACCGTCGCAAGGCCAGGCGCGAGCCGAAGACGAGCTGGCAGGACCTGCCGGACGACCAGGCGTCCCCGCTGTAGCGTTCGGACGTGCCCACGACCTCTGCACTGCGGATCGGGGTGCTCGTCAACCCCACGGCGGGACGCGGTCGGGGCGCCGTGTTCGGCGCGCGCGCCCGGGCCCGCCTTCGTGCTGACGGGCACGAGATCGTCGAGCTGTCGGGCACCGACGCTGCGGACGCCCGCGCCCGCGCGGGGTCCGCGATCGCCGCCGGCGCCGTTGACGTCCTGTGCGTCGTCGGGGGAGACGGCACGGTCCACCTCGGCGCCAACCTGTGCGCCGGGTCGGACGTGCCCCTCGCCATCGTCGCGGCCGGCAGCGGCAACGACAACGCCCGCGAGCTCGGGCTGCCGGTCCGTGACCCTGAGGCCGCCGTCGCCCTCATCACCGAGGGCGCCGTCCGCCGGGTGGACGCCGGCCGGTGCCGGCTCGCGGACGGCACCGATCGCTGGTGGCTCGGTGTCCTCGGTGGCGGGTTCGACTCGGTGGTCAACGAGCGCGCAGCCCGCTGGTCCTGGCCGGACGGACCGATGCGCTACCGCCTCGCCGTGGCCCGGGAGCTGCCCACCTTCTCGGCCATCCCGTATGCCGTGACCCTCGACGGGGTGCGGCACGAGACGGAGGCGATGCTCGTCGCCGTCGCCAACGGTCCCGCGTTCGGTGGGGGCATGAGGGTCTGCCCGGACGCGTCCTACGACGACGGCCTTCTCGACGTGCTCATCCTCCACAAGATCTCGGCCGTCGCGTTCCTCCGGGTCTTCCGGAAGGTCTTCCGGGGCACCCACGTCGGGCACCCCCGGGTGGAGATCCTGCGGGGCCGCCGGGTGCGTCTGGAGGCCCGGGGCATCGTCACGCAGGCCGACGGCGAGCGCTTCGAGCTGCTCCCGATCGACGTCGAGGTGGTGCCCGGCGCGCTGCGGGTGTTGGCTCCCCGGCATACCGGAACGCTGACGTAGCCTGAGCCCATGTCTGCTGCCGATCGGTTCGCCGCTGCCAAGGAACGGGCCCGGCAGGAGGCCAGCCAGCTCGGGGCGTTCGCCGCTGGGCTCGAGTTCCCGCTCGACGACTTCCAGCTCGCGGCCTGCCGTGCCCTCGAGGGTGGGCAGGGCGTCCTGGTCGCCGCACCGACCGGCGCGGGCAAGACGATCGTCGGCGAGTTCGCCGTGCACCTCGCCCTCGTCAACGGCCGAAAGGCGTTCTACACCACGCCGATCAAGGCTCTGTCCAACCAGAAGTACGCGGACCTCGTGCGCGTCCACGGCGCCCGCAACGTCGGCCTGCTCACGGGCGACTCCTCGATCAACGGCGAGGCCCCCATCGTCGTCATGACGACCGAGGTGCTGCGCAACATGATGTATGCCGGGTCGTCCACCTTGAGCGGGCTCGGCTACGTCGTCATGGACGAGGTCCACTACCTCGCCGACCGGCTCCGCGGGGCGGTGTGGGAGGAGGTCATCATCCACCTG
Source organism: Lapillicoccus sp. (assembly GCF_046595215.1). Lineage (NCBI taxonomy): Bacteria > Bacillati > Actinomycetota > Actinomycetes > Micrococcales > Intrasporangiaceae > Lapillicoccus > Lapillicoccus sp. The sequence goes on from NZ_JBKJPP010000010.1 coordinate 21,419, forward strand.
CCGCCCGAGGTGCTCGTCGTCTCGCTGTCGGCGACGGTGTCCAACGCCGAGGAGTTCGGTGCGTGGCTCGCCGAGGTGCGTGGCGGCGTCGACATCATCGTGTCCGAGCACCGCCCGGTCCCGTTGTGGCAGCACATGATGGTGGGACAGAACCTCTACGACCTGTTCGTCGACGAGGTGGTCGACCCGGCTGACGTCGGCGACAACCTGTCCCCGGCACGGCTTGGTCCGGAGCTGTTGCAGGCCATCGGCAACGACTCGCGTCGCTCGTTCCAGGAGGACCGCGCGCCCGGCGGAGGCCACCGCGGGGGCCAGGGCGGTCACGGAGGTCACCGTGGAGGCAGGGGCGGGAGAGGTGGCGGACCGGGCGGCGGCACCGGTGGCCGAGGACTCGCCCGGGGTGGCCGTCCCGGTGGCGGACCCAGCCGTGGCGAGGTCATCGACCGGCTGGGACGCGAGGGCCTGCTGCCGGCGATCACCTTCATCTTCAGCCGGGTCGGCTGCGACGCCGCGGTGAGCCAGCTGCTCGGGCAGAACGTCCGGCTCATCCCCGAGGCCGAGGGCGAGCGCATTCGGCGCCTGGTCGAGGAACGCGTCCAGGGCCTGGCCGACGAGGACCTCACCGTGCTGGGCTACTGGGACTTCGCCGACGGCCTGGCTCGAGGGTATGCCGCGCACCACGCCGGGATGCTGCCGACCTTCCGCGAGATCGTCGAGGAGCTGTTCACCACCGGCCGGATCAGGGCGGTCTTCGCCACCGAGACGCTGGCGCTCGGCATCAACATGCCGGCCCGGACCGTCGTGCTCGAGAGGCTGGTGAAGTTCAACGGCGAGGCCCATGTCGACATCACCCCGGCGGAGTACACCCAGCTGACCGGGCGCGCCGGTCGTCGGGGCATCGACATCGAGGGCCACGCCGTCGTCCTCTGGCACCGGGGCCTCGACCCGCTCGCGGTCGGTGGGCTCGCCTCGACCCGGACCTACCCGCTGCGCTCGAGCTTCCGGCCGACCTACAACATGGCGGTCAACCTCGTCGGGCAGTTCGGTCGTGACCGGGCCCGCGAGATCCTCGAGACCTCGTTCGCGCAGTTCCAGGCCGATCGGGCCGTCGTCGGGTTCGTGCGGACGATCCGACGCAACGACGAGGCGCTCGCGGGATACGCGGAGTCGATGTCCTGTCACCTCGGCGACTTCCCCGAGTACGCCGCGATCCGCAACGAGATCCGCACCCTGGAGAAGGGCGCCGTCAGGCAGCGGGCTGCGAGCGTCCGGGCCGAGGCCGAGCTCAGCCTCGAGAGGCTGCGTGTCGGTGACGTGATCCGCATCCCCACCGGCCGGCGCGCAGGGTATGCCGTGGTGATCCAGGCCACCCGGGGCGGCCGGGGTGAGGCGGCGTCGCCGGCCGTCGTCACCGAGGACCGGCAGCTGCGCCGACTGACCACCGTGGACGTGCCGACCCCGGTCGAGCCGGTCACCACCCTCAAGCTGCCGAAGAACTTCAACGCCAAGAGTCCGACGTCCCGTCGGGACCTCGCGACGAGTCTGCGGATCGCGGTGCCGCACGACCCGCCGTCGTCGAGGAGGAACGCGGGTGCCTCGCTCGTGCGGGAGCCGGTCCCTGGCGCAGCCGGGGAGGAGGAAAGGATCTCGGCGCTGCGCCGTCAGATGCGCAACCACTCGTGCCACTCGTGTCCCGACCGGGAGGAGCACGCCCGCTGGGCCGAGCGGTGGTGGCGCCTCCAGCGCGAGACCGACGGACTGCGGCGCAAGGTCGACGGCCGGACCAACTCGGTCGCCAAGACCTTCGACCGGATCTGCGACCTGCTCGGTGAGATGGGCTACCTCAGCGACGAGGGCAACTCCGTGACGGCCCAGGGCAACCAGCTGCGCCGGCTCTACACCGAGAAGGACCTCCTCGCGGCCGAGTGCCTGCGCCAGGGGATCTGGCAGCGGCTGGACCCGGCGGGCCTGGCCTCCGTCGTCTCGACCCTGATCCACGAGCCGCGACGTGAGGAGACCGAGCTGTCGCCGCGGATGCCCACCGACGACGTCGCCGAGGCGTGGCGCTCGATGGTCCAGCTGTGGAGCCGGCTCGAGGACCGTGAACGTGAGCACGCCCTGCCCGCCACGGGCGATCCCGACGGCGGGATCGCGTGGATGGTCCACCGCTGGGCGAGCGGCCAGCGCCTCGAGCTCGTCCTGCACGACAGCGACATCGCCGCCGGCGACTTCGTCCGCCGGTGCAAGCAGATCGTCGACCTGCTCGGCCAGCTCGCCGAGGCCGCGCCGACGCCCGCGCTCTCGGCGACCGCCCGCAGGGCCGTCGACGCCGTGATGCGCGGGGTCGTGGCCGCCGACCGGGTCGACTGACAGCCTCCCCCCTCACCTCCCCTTGGACATCTCGGAGACCTGTAGCCCCGGGAGGACCACAACCCTCCGAGATCGATGGTGGCCGAGGGGACGCCGACGCCACCCAGATTGGTGCCGCATATGCTGCTGATGTGGCATCGATACCCCGCGGGTGCGGCTAGAGTGTGGTCATGTCGACGTTCCGGGTCCGCGAAGCCGCTGAGCTGCTGGGGGTCAGCGACGACACGGTCCGCCGGTGGGTGGACGCCGGGCGGCTGGGCGCTGAGACCGACGCCTCGGGGAGGCAGGCCATCGAGGGCGCCGCACTGGCGGCCTTCGCCCAGGAGCTCGCGGCGTCGTCGGACCGGCCGTCACCCGGTCCGGTCCACTCCGAGTCGGCACGCAACCGCTTCGTCGGGCTGGTCACCCGGGTGGTGCGCGACACCGTCATGGCCCAGGTCGAGATCCAGTCCGGTGGTCACCGCATCGTGTCACTGATGAGCCGCGAGGCCGCCGACGAGCTCGAGCTGGAGCCCGGGGTCCTCGCGATCGCGGCCGTGAAGTCCACCAACGTGGTCGTCGAGGTGCCTCAGCGCCGTTGACCCCCCGCCGCGACCAGTCCCACAGCAACCCGTCCCACAGCAACCCGTCCCACAGCGACCCGTCCCGCAGAGCCCGCCGAATGAGGAGCCACCCGTGTGTCGAACGATCACCATGAGGGCCACCATGACGGCCACCGTGTCGGTCGCTGCACTGTTCCTCGCAGGCTGCGCTTCCCCGGCAGGGACGGCCGGCCCAGTCGGCGCAGCCGCGGGCGGCTCGTCGGGCACCTCGGGCACAGTGACCGGCACGGTCAACGTCTTCGCGGCCGCGTCGCTGAAGGAGGCCTTCACGGTGCTCGGGGCCCGGTTCGAGTCCGCCCACCCCGGCTCGAAGGTCGTGTTCAACTTCGGACCGAGCTCGGGCCTGGCGACCCAGGTCACCCAGGGCGCGCCCGCTGACGTCTTCGCCTCCGCCAGCGCCTCGACCATGGACCAGGTCGTCAAGGCCGGGGAGGCCTCCGGCCCCAGGACGTTCGCCAGGAACGTCATGGAGATCGCCGTCCCGCCCTCGAACCCGGCGGGGATCACCGGCGTCGCCGACCTCACGAAGCCCGGCGTGAAGGTCGCCCTGTGCCAGCCGGCCGTGCCCTGTGGCGCCGTCGCCGCCACGGTGTTCGCCAACGCCAGGCTGGAGGTCACCCCCGTCAGCCAGGAGGCCGATGTCAAGGCCGTGCTCACCAAGGTCGGTCTGGGCGAGGTCGATGCGGGCGTCGTCTACGTCACCGACGTCAGGTCTGCCGGTGGCCGGGTCACGGGGATCGAGATCCCGGCGGAGCTCAACGCGTCGACGGCCTACCCGATCGCCGCCCTGACGAAGGCTGCCAACCCCGCCGGGGCGAAGGCCTTCACCGACTACGTGCTGTCGAGCGACGGAGCCACCGTGCTCGCCGCCGGCGGCTTCACCAAGCCCTGACCGGGTGCGCGCCGTGCGAGATGCCCGCACCGTCAACGAGCGGGGCGCCGTCCCGTGGTCCCTCGGTCTGCCGGCGACGATCGCGGTGCTCTTCCTCCTCGTGCCGCTGGCCGCGCTGCTCATCCGCGCGCCGTGGTCGGGCCTGGGCCGGATCCTCGCCGACAGCCAGGTCGTCGACGCCCTGCGCCTCTCGCTCGTCTGTGCGACGGCAGCCATGGGCATCTCCCTCGTCCTCGGCGTCCCCCTCGCCTGGGTCATGGCCAGAGCGCGGTGGCGGGGCATCGGTCTGCTCCGGGCCCTGGTGACGCTGCCGCTCGTCCTGCCGCCCGTCGTCGGGGGAGTGGCCCTGCTCCTCGCCTTCGGCCGGCAGGGCGTGCTCGGTCGCCCGCTCGACGCGCTGACCGGCATCACCTTGCCCTTCACGACGGCCGGCGTCATCGCGGCCGAGACGTTCGTGGCCATGCCGTTCCTCGTCGTCACCGTGGAGGGGGCCTTCCGTGCCGCTGACCGAGGCTTCGAGGAGGCCGCCGCGACGTTGGGTGCCTCGCGGCTGACGGTCTTCCGTCGGGTCACCCTGCCGCTCGTGGCTCCCTCCCTCGTCGCCGGGGGGGTGCTGTGCTGGGCCCGGGCGCTGGGGGAGTTCGGTGCGACGATCACCTTCGCCGGCAACTTCCCCGGTCGGACCCAGACCATGCCGCTGGCGGTCTACCTCGCCCTGGAGAGCGACCCCGACGCGGCCATCGGCCTGTCCCTGGTCATGCTCGTCGTGTCGATCCTCGTCCTGGCCGGCCTACGGGACCGCTGGCTGGGTGCGGGAAGCACCCTGTGAGACCCGCGCCGACTCCTCGCGACGCCGCGGCCCCGGTGGCGCTCAGCGTCGGCGCGACGGTGCGTCGCGGGGGGTTCATCCTCGACGTGAGCATCGACGTCGCGCCGGGCGAGGTGCTCGGGGTCCTCGGCCCCAACGGCGCCGGCAAGACGACCCTGCTGCGAGCCCTCTGCGGCCTGACCGCGATCACCACGGGCAGCATCCGTCTCGGCGACCAGACGCTCGACGACGCCGATTCGGACACCTTCGTCCCCGCCGAGCGCCGCCCCGTTGGCCTCGTCTTCCAGGACTACCGCCTCTTTCCCCACCTCGACGTCCTCGACAACGTCGCCTTCTCGCCCCGCTCCAGGGGTGCCACCCGACGCGATGCACGTGGGCGCGCCACGACGTGGCTCGAGCGCCTCGACCTGGTCGACCTGGCCTCCCGCAGGCCGCACGAGATCTCCGGGGGTCAGGCCCAGCGCGTCGCCCTGGCCCGGGCCCTCGCGGCCGAGCCCCGGCTGCTCCTGCTCGACGAACCCCTCTCCGCCCTCGATGCGCGCACCCGCCTCGAGGTCCGCACCCGGCTGCGACACCACCTCAAGGACTTCGCCGGCCCGGTGCTCCTCGTCACCCACGACCCCCTCGAGGCGATGGTCCTCGCCGACCGGCTGCTCGTCATCGAGGACGGGCGCGTCGTCCAGGAGGGCACCCCGGCTGAGGTGGCTCGCCGACCAGCCACGCAGTACGTCGCCCGGCTCGTCGGCCTCAACCTCTACGCGGGCGATCTCGACCCCGACCGGACGACTGTCTCCCTCGACAGCGGCGGCACGCTCGCCGTGTCGCTGCAGGACGAAACACGTTCCGGCGCAAGGGTACTCGTCGGCCTACGGCCATCCGCGATCACCATCCACACCGCGCGGCCCGAGCACGCGAGCCCGCGCAACGTCTGGCCCGGCGCCGTCGCCGGGCTGGAGCTGCTCGCCGATCGGGTGCGGGTGCAGGTCGACGGCGTCCCCCCGGCCCTGGTCGACATCACGCCGGCGGCCGTGGCCGAACTCGGTCTGCACACCGGCCAGCAGGTCTGGCTCTCGGCGAAGGCCACCGAGACCGACGCCTATCCCGACGCCGCCGCCGACTGAGCGCTCCCGCAGTCAGTGGATGCCGAGTGCGGCGAGCACCCGGTTGACCGAGCTCGTCACCCCGAACTCCGACGTCACCTTGCTCAGCAGCCGGATGTCGGCGACCTCGCGGGGGAGGGATGCGTCGACCTGCGGCACGGGCGCGTCGAGCGCGACGCGGACCACCCCCGGGGCGACGTCGAGGTATGCCGCCGCAGCCTCCAGGCGGGTGCGCTGGGCTCCCTTGATGGCCGGGTCACCCCCGTCCACCGCGGCGCGCAGGGACGACAGGTCGCCATACGCCGCAATGAGCTTCGCGGCCGTCTTCTCGCCGATCCCCACGACACCGGGCAGCCCGTCGCTGGTGTCCCCGCGCAGGACGGACATGTCGGCATAGGCGAGTCCCGACGACACGGCATACCGGTCGAGGAGGAAGGCCTCGTCGACGAGATCGGGGTCGCGGACGCCACCACGGGCGGTGTAGACGACCCGGATCCCCGCGGCGTCGTCAACCAGCTGGAAGAGGTCGCGGTCGCCGGTGACGATGTCTACGGGGCGGACCCCGCGGGAGGCGTGCGCGAGCGTGCCGATGACGTCGTCGGCCTCGTAGCCGTCGGACCCGATGCGGGGGATCCCGAAGGCTGCCAGCGCATCGACGATGACGGGCACCTGCGGCGCGAGCTCGTCGGGGACGTCCTCGTCCATCGTCGTGGTGTCCGCGACGCGGTGCGCCTTGTAGGACGGGATCGCCGCGACCCGGAACGCCGGCCGCCAGTCGTTGTCCCAGCAGGCGACCAGGTGGGTCGGACGGTAGGTGCCCACGAGCGACGCGAGCATGTCGAGGAAGCCGCGGACCGCGTTGTTGGGTGGCTCGGTGCTCGCCGACCGTTGGTCGGGCACGCCGTAGAACGCCCGGAAGTAGATGCTGGCCGAGTCGAGCAACATGAGGCGTTCCGGGGGTGCGGTCATGGCGCCCATCGTGTCATTGCCCGCGAATCCCGGTCGGAGACCGTGAGGATGACTAGCCTGCTCCTGTGGAGAAACTGGATCGTCACCTCGTGGACCTGCTGGCGTCCGATGGACGAATGAGCTACACCGACCTCGGCAAGGCCACCGGACTGTCGACATCGGCCGTGCACCAACGGGTCCGGCGACTCGAGGAGCGGGGTGTCATCGGGGGCTACCGAGCGATCGTCGACGCCGAGGCGATCGGCCTCCCGTTGACCGCCATGATCTCGGTGTCGCCGCTCGACCCGGCGGCACCGGACGACGTGCCGGAGCGACTGAGCCACATCCCCGAGATCGAGGCGTGCTACTCGGTCGCCGGCGACGAGAGCTACGTCCTCAAGGTGCGCGTCCCCACGCCGCGGGCCCTCGAGGACCTGCTCGCGCGGATCCGTGCCGCAGCCAACGTCGGAACCCGCACCACCGTCGTGCTCTCGACGCCGTGGGAGGGCCGCCATCCGCCGGCCGGGGCGCCCGAGAACGATTGACCCGCGGCCCTACCTCGCGATCGCCGCGACGACGGGGCCGGTCCCCGTGAAGGCCCGGGCGCTGTTCTGCCGCGGGCGCCCGCAGCCGAAGATGAGGAAGGCCCGCGGTTCGGGGTTGTTGTTGGTGACGTTCCCGAGCGGTGCATCGAGCACGACCGCGTTGACCTCGTAGTTTCGGGGACCTCGAGGTCGACGGAGTTGAAGTGCCATCCCGTGCTGTGGTCAGCCGGGGCACAGGGCCCCCCACCCGGACCCCGAAAGTGGGGGCTCGGCGGCTCCGATACAGCGGCGCCCCACGCGGGCGCGAGGTCCCGGTAGGTGGAGCGGTTGATGTAAGTCACCGTGAGATCGAAGGTGAACGCGCCATCGATCTGGGCGGTCAGCCACCCAATCGACTGGAACAACTTGCGCAGGGTTGCCCCCGGCGAAGGGATGGCGATGTTATACGTCTGACGCAGGCCATACTGCAACAGTCGGACCCGTTAACGCCGCATCATCGAGAACAAGTCGATCCGGAGGCCGTCGGTGGTCGACGCGTTCCGGATCTCCCGGGTGGTGGTCTCTTGGCTCCCCGTCGACGTCTTCATCTGGATCGTGACCTCACGTTCCTGGCATACGCGCGACGACGCCTTCGACGTCACCTCGGCCGCCTGGGTGCGGCTGGCCTTCGTGCTCGCAGTCGCCTCAAGCGCGGTGCTGAAGTCGGTGGATGCCGAGAACGTCACGAAGCCGTAGCTGCCCGACAATGTCGTGCCGACGCCCAGCTGTTGGCTCCGCTTGGACTCCGGCGTCGTGGCCCGCGCGAGCTCAGACTTCTCGGTGACGCCCTTCTCCGTGTACTCCTCAAGGGAGTCGGTGACGATCGTCGAGAGCCCTTCCTTCGTCACCGTCCACTCCTAGTGCTCGACGGCCGTCGTCTCACCCGGCACGAGCGGGATCGTCCCGAGCAGCTCGCCACGCTCCACCACTGCCGAGCTCATCTCGAGGCGCTCCGGGGCGGCGGGTCGGTCGAGTTCGCGGGAACGCAAATCGACAAGCGCCTCGACGAAGGTCTTCAGCTCCTCCCTCGAGAGGATGGCGAGCACCGACTGGTCCGGTATCGTCACGCGGAGTCTCGACTTCGAACTGCTGGAGGGTGCTCCACACTTGGTCGCGGAGCCGGCCGTCCGGGTCCGCCATCCGCCGGGCGCGCGCGATCTCCCCGTCCGGCAGGGCCGACGCTCGAACATAAGCAGCCTTCTCGAGGGCGCGGTTCAGAAGCCTCACCTGCACTGGCGGGATGTCGATCGTCGTGTGCGTCGCCTTGAGCACTGTCCCATCGGAGTCCTCGAGCGTCGTCATCGCGCCTCTCCTGAAGTTCGCAACACTCCCTGCGCGGGTGAGCCCAGGCGGATTCATCCAGTCGTAAGCAACACCGGTTGACGGCACGGCAGCCGAGAGGAGCGCAGCGCGGTTATCGACTGACGTCACCGCTCGGGCAGGGTAGCGATGGTGGCCGCGATTGCGCCGCGCACGGCGGTGGCACCGTGATCGTCGGGTAGGTGCAGCAGCATGGTGAACCGGGTGGTCCGCTGAACCGGGGTGCCGATGGCCGAGCCGCTGTTCCACCCGATGACCGGGTCGCCATCAGTGTCCGGGCACGGCCCGGTCGGCGACCTCGGCCGGCCGCTCGCTGATCATCACCTTGTCCTTGATCTGTTTCCGGCGAGCGTCAACCCGCGGCTTGCGCTGCGCCGGCCCGCTGGCCGACCCGAAGGAGCCGAGAGTTCAATAAAATCGATATCTGAGAAATAGTCGATTATCTCTTGACGAGTCGATCTAGACCTGCTTGAGTGAGGCGATCACAGACACGGCCATTGCAAGGAGATGTTTCATGCGAGTTGCGAACGTGGGCGGCCGGCTGGCCCTCGGATCCGGCGATGGATGGGTCGATGTGGCTCTGGCCAGCGGGGATCGGTTCTCCTCCGATCCGCAGGCGATCTACGGCCGCTGGGACGAGTTCGTCTCCTGGTCCGCGGACGGCGTGGCCGCCGACGCTCCGCAGGTGACCGGCCGGCTGGGTGCACCCGTGCCCGCGCCGCGCCAGCTCATCGCGATCGGGCTCAACTACCGCGAGCACGCGATCGAGAGCAACCTCGCGATCCCCGAGCACCCGGTCGTCTTCGCGAAGTTCCAGTCCTCGATCACCGGCCCCGACGCGGTCGTCGAGCTGCCGAGCGATGGCGTGGACTGGGAGGTCGAGCTCGTCATCGTGATCGGCCGCGAGGCCCACGACGTCCCGGTCGAAGAGGGCTGGGACTACGTCGCGGGCCTCACCGTCGGCCAGGACCTCTCGTGGCGAGCAGTCCAGACCCGCGGGCCGGCTCCCCAGTTCTCCGTTGGGAAGTCCTACCCCGGTTTCAGCCCTGTCGGTCCGGTGGTCGTGAGCCCCGACGAGCTCGCCGACAAGGACGACCTCGCTATCGGCTGCCGGCTGAACGGCGAGGTGTTGCAGGACGGCCGCACGAGCGACCTCATCTTCCCGGTCGCGGATCTCGTGAGCCGGCTGTCCCAGTCGCTGACGCTCTACCCCGGGGACCTGATCTTCACCGGCACTCCCCAGGGTGTCGGCATGGGGCGAGACCCTAAGCGATTCCTCGTCCCCGGGACCCTCGTCAGCACCATCGAGGGCCTCGGCGACCTCTCGGTCACCCTCGTCAACGGCTTCTAGGAGAACCAGCATGACACTGCACCGGCTCAGCTCCTTCACCTACTCGGTCCCGAACGTCGCCGAGGTCATCTCCTATTACACGGAGTTCGGTCTCACCGACAACGGCGACAGCTCGCTGGCCACCGTGGACGGCGGCACGCAGCTCTATGTCGAGCAGGGTCCCTACCGACGCATCAGCGCCATCCGGCTCGGGGCCGACGACCCTGACGACCTCGGCCGCATCGCGTCCTCGCTCGCGGCGCTCGGCGTCGACTCGGCCGTTGCGGCTGATCGCCTCGTGACCACCGAACCGATCATGAAGTTGCGCGTCGAGATCGTCGTTGAGCAGCGCACCGCGCAGCCGGCGGCCGCGCGGGCGCCGTTCAACGCGCCGGGCCGTGTCGAGCGCACCAACTCCCGCGCCGCGGGCATCCTGCGCAACGGCCAGGTCAAGCCGCGCCGCCTTGGTCACGTCGCCCTGGTATCCGGTGAGTCGGAGAGCTCGCTCACGTTCTTCGCCGACGGACTCGGTTTCAAGATCAGCGACTTCGCCGGCGACAAGAGCAGTGCGTTCATGCGCTGCTCGGCCGATCACCACAACGTCGCGGTCTTCAGCGGACCGGTGTCCTTCCCGCACCACAGCTCCTGGCAGGTCGACGACATCGACGACATCGGTCGCGGTGCCGAGGACCTGCTCACCGCGAACGCCGACCGTCGCGGGTGGGGCTTCGGTCGCCACTACGCCGGCTCGAACTTCTTCTGGTACCTCAAGGACCCGGCGGGAACCTTCAGCGAGTACTACGCCGACATGGACCAGATCACCGACGACGACCTGTGGACCCCCGAGGTCTGCGAGGGCAAGGCCGGCTTCTACAAGTGGGGCCCGGTGCCCGAGAACTTCATGCCCCCGGGCGACATCGCCGACCTCATCGCCGCGCAGAACACCTGAGCAGGAGGCAGTCCCATGAGCGACACCTACGACGTCGTCATCGTCGGCTACGGCCCGGTAGGCCAGTACCTCGCGCTCAAGCTCGGCCACGCCGGCTACTCCGTCGCCTGTGTCGAGAAGTGGCCGGTCCCCTACGGTCTGCCGCGTGCGGTGCACTACGACCACGAGATCGCCCGCCTGCTCAAGACCGTCGGGCTCGACTCACGCACGAATCCGATCATCGAGCAGTACGACAACGTGTACCGGTGGGTGAACGCCGACAAGGAGGTCCTGCTCGACGTCGACTGGTCCGGCACCGGCCCGTCGGGATGGCACACCTCCAACTTCTTCTCCCAGCCGCAGCTCGAGAAGGAACTGGACTCCTACATCGAGCGGATCCCCTACATCGAGGTATCCCGCGGCTGGGAGGTGCAGGAACTCGCCGAGGACGCCGACGGCGTGACGGTGACGGCCCGGTCCATGCGCCCTGAGGACGTCGGGGCAATGTCGACCCGGACCTACCGCGCCAAGTACGTGGTCGGCTGTGACGGGGCCAACAGCCTCGTGCGTCGCTGGATGAACGCCGAGATGCACGATCTGGGCTTCGCCTTCGACTGGCTCATCGTCGACATGGTGCCCGACGAGCCGATGACCTTCGATCCGCCCGCCTGGCAGTGGTGCAACCCCGCCGCGCCGACGACCGTGGTCCCCGGCGGCCCCGGACGTCGCCGCTGGGAGTTCATGCGACTCCCGGACGAGACGATCGAGCAGCTCAACACCGTGGAGTCCGCCTGGAAGCGGATGGCGGTCTGGGGTCTGACACCGGATAATTCCGTGCTCGAGCGCCACGCCGTCTACACGTTCCGCGCCAGGTGGGCGCAGCCCGAGCAGTGGCGCAAGGGACGGGTCCTCATCGCAGGCGACGCGGCCCACCTCACACCGCCGTTCGCCGGCCAGGGCATGTGCGCCGGGATCCGCGATGCCCAGAACATCTCATGGAAGCTCGACGCAGTGCTCGCAGGCCGTTCCTCACCGGACCTGCTCGACTCCTACGGACCTGAGCGCAGCAACAACATGCAGTACTGGATCAACTTCGCGGTAGGCCTCGGGGCGGTCATCTGCGTGCTCGACACGGACGCTGCCGCTGCCCGCGACACGGCGATGAAGGCCGCGGTCGCGGACCCCAACCTGGCCCCGCCGCCCCCGCCGCCGCCGACGCTCACGGCCGGAGTCATCGGGACACACCCCTCGGCAGGCCACCTGTCGCACCAGTATCAGGTGCGCGCAGTGACGACCACAGACTTCTTCGACCACGTGGAGGGCTACGGCTGGGTCGTGATCAGCGGAGCAGGTTCCCCGAGCGAGGCGCTCAGTGCGGAGAACCTCGCCTGGGCACACGCGAACGGGTTCATCCTGGCAAGCATCGGGCAGGCGGGGGGGCCCGACCTCGTCGACGTCGACGGCAAGTACGCCACCTGGCTCGAGAAGCTCGGCGCCGACACGCTCATCGTGCGGCCGGACTTCTACATCTACGACGCGGGAGCCCTCAGCGGCCTGGACACGGCCGTCACCGAGCTGCGCATTAAGCTGCACGCGACGTCGGTCGCGGCGGTCTGAGCATGCCGCTGCTCCAGGCGCGCAGCCTCACCAAGCGTTTCGGGGGCGTCACCGCCCTCGATGGTCTCGATCTGAGCATCGAGGCCGGCGACGTCGTGGGTGTCATGGGCCCCAACGGGGCAGGAAAGAGCACCTTGCTCAAGACCCTGCTCGGTGAGATCCGCCCCGACTCTGGGGACGTCCTCCTCGACGGGAAGTCGGTGCTCGGCTGGCCCACGTACAAGGTGGCCCGTGCCGGTGTCGCACTGGCCAACCAGGTGCCGCGCCCGTTCATGCGGCTCTCCGTCGAGCAGAACGTGCACGTCGGGAGCCTGGCCAGAGGCGAGCGGCTGCGCGACGTCGACGTGCTGGAGCTGTGCGGTCTGGCCGACAAGTCCAAGCGCCCGGCCGGCAGCCTCGGCCTGCTCGACCTGAAGCGGTTGGAGATGGCTCGTGCTCTCTCGCTGCACCCGCGTGTCCTCTTCCTCGACGAGGTCGGCGCCGGTCTCGTGGCACACGAGATCGAGCAGATGATCGACATCGTCAAGAAGGTGCACGCCGAAGGCGTCGCCCTCCTTGTCGTGGAGCACGTCGAGACTGTCATCCGGGAGCTCGCGACACGGGTCATCGTGATCGACTGGGGCAAGGTCATTGCGGTGGGAACTCCCGACGAGGTCGCCGCCGACCCGCAGGTGCGCACGATCTACCTCGGCGAGGCCGCTTCGGGCGTGCGCACCGAGGAACGGCACCGCAAGGAATCCGTCGAAGCTCCACTGCTCGAGCTCTGCGGAGTCAGTGCCCGCTACGGCAAGGCCGTCGCTCTCGAGGACATCACGCTCCGGGTCCAGCCCGGTGAGGTCGTGTCAGTGCTCGGGGCCAACGGCGCCGGCAAGACGACGATGACGCGTGTCATCACAGGGCTTCTGCCCGCCGCCTGCGGCGAGGTGCGGATGTCGGGCGAAGTGGTCAACGCGCTGCCACCGCATCGTCGGCTGACCCGCGGTGTCGCCTGCTGCCACGAGGGTCGCAAGATCTTCGGAGAGCTCTCCGTGCAGGAGAACCTGCTGCTCGGTGGCTACACCCTGGAGAAGTCGTCCCGCAGCTCGCGTGCCGATGAGCTCTGCGACATGTTCCCGATCCTCGCGCAGCGCCGCACGCAATCCGCCGGCACGATGAGCGGCGGTCAGCAGCAGCTGCTCGCGATGGCGCGCGCGCTGATGTCGAACCCGCGACTGCTCATCCTCGACGAGGCGTCCCTGGGTCTGTCCCCGGTCGCCGTCGAGAGCGTCTACGACGCCATCGCGTCCATCCGCGACGCCGGGCTGTCCGTCCTGCTCATCGAGCAGAACGCCCACCGCAGCCTGTCGATCGCCGACCACGCGTACGTGCTCGACCGTGGCCGCGTCACGTTCGAGGGACCCGCTCACGACCTCGACGACGCTGAGCGTCTGTCCGAGGCCTACTTCGGAGCAGCCCGCTAGTTCTGCTGTCCACCTCCGCCGCGCCGGGAGCATCCCGTGGCACAACGAAAGGTCACCCGATGAATCGAAGAAGGCCACTGTTCGCCTTGTCTGCGGGCGCTGCCCTGGTGATGACCTTGGCTGCATGCGGGTCGTCGTCCCCAAGCTCACCGTCCGCGTCTGCCTCGTCCGGCAGCTCTGCCAGCGGCGACCCCATCGTCCTCGGCGCCTCGCTGCCGCTGACCGGTCCCCTCGGGGTGTTCGGCGCGCCGCTCCAGGCCGGCTACCAGCAGGCCGTCAAGGCGATCAACGGCGCGGGCGGCGTGGATGTGGGCGGGACCAAGCGCCCGCTCAAGCTCGTCGTCCTCGACAACAAGAGCGACCCGACCGTGGTCACCTCGAGTACCAAGTCCCTGATCAACGACTCAAGCGCCGTCGCGCTCCTCGGATCGGTCACGCCTCCGCTGACGATCCCGTTCTCCGTCGTCGCCGACCAGGAGCAGATCCCCGCGATCTCCGGCCTCACACCGACCCTCGCGTGGAAGGGCGCCAGCGCGAACGGCTGGAAGTACGCCTACGATGTCTTCATCGACGAGACCGAGCAGACCGCGGTGAACTTCCAGGCGTCGGACCTCGTGTCGAACAACAAGAAGGTCGCCCTCTTTACCGACACCGAGGAGGACGGCAAGGCCATGGGCGCCCTCTGGGAATCCCAGGCGGGCAAGTTCGGCTACACGATCGCCTATCACGCGCAGTTCCCGGTCGGCACCACGGACTTCAGCCAGTTCGTGCAGAAGGCCAAGGACTCCGGCGCCGAGGTCATGATTGCCCAGGTCATCCCCCCGGACGCTGTCGCGCTCTGGAAGCAGATGAAGGCCCTGGGCTACCAGCCCAAGACGGCATGGCCCGAAAAGGGCGGCACAGTCGGCTTCGCTGACGCAGCCGGCCCGCTCTCCGAGGGGGCCTCGGTCTTCGGCTGGTGGACGCCCACCAACGGCAACACCGGTGGTCAGGCGGTCTACGACGCCAACAAGACACAGTTTGGCGACGGGCTCGGCAGCCAGGCCGTCGTGTCGTCCTACGCGATGGTGCAGATCTTGGCCGACGCCATCTCGCGTGCCGGTAGCACCGAGCCCGATGCCATCAACAAGGCGATCGGTGGGACCAAGGACCTCGCGACCGTCCTCGCCAAGATCACCCTCGGTGCCGACCACCGTGGCGTCATCCCGGTCAGCGCCGTGCAGTGGCAGGGCAAGAGCCAGGCCACGGTCTGGCCCGCGGCCCAGTCCACGGCCAAGCTCGAGGCACCCATTCCCGGACTGGCGAAGTAGACACGCCATGTCCGCCGAAGCCTTGTTGAACGGAGCACTCCTCGGAGGTCTCTACGCCCTGGTCGCGCTCGGTCTCTCGCTGGTCTTCGGCATCATGCGAGTCGTCAACCTGGCGCACGGCATCATCGTGCTTGCGGGGGCGTACGTCGCCATCGTGATCACCCGCATGGTGCCGATCGACCCGCTGCTCACCTTCCTCGTGGTCGGACCGGTGGTGTTCATCATCGCCGCGCTCACCCAACGGCTCCTCCTCCAGCGGCTGCTCGGGCATTCGGTCGAGGCACCGTTGGTCGCCACGTTCGGTCTCCTGCTGGTCGGTCAAGGGCTGTTCACCTACGGCTTCGGCACGAACCCCCTCTCGCTCAGTGCCCCGTGGGGCTCGAGCGGAGTCACCATCCTGGGTGTGACCGTCCAGATGGTGAACCTGATCGCCTTCGTGCTGGCCGCCGCCGTCATCGTCGCAACCCAGCTGGTGCTCACCCGCACGCGCTTCGGCACGGCGTTGCGAGCATCAGCCGTCGACCCGGCGACGGCCAGCACGTTGGGCGTCAACATCAGCCTCATGCACGCCCTCACCTTCGGGGCCGCGGCCGCGATCGCCGCCCTGGCCGGGATCGTCTACGGAACGGCCTTCTCGGTCGACCCCAGCGGGGGGCTTCCCCTGCTCGTCCTCGGCTTCACCGTCGTCGTGATGGGCGGCGTGGGCTCGGTCCCGGGAACCCTTGTTGGTGGTGTCACCGTCGGGGTAGTCGCGGCGGTCGTGGGCGGAGTCATCGGCCCGGTCTACGCGCCGATCGCCGTCAACCTGCTGCTCGTCGCCGTCCTCATCCTGCGGCCACAAGGGCTGCTGGTCCGGATCAAGGTCAGGAGGGTCGCATGATTGGCTCCATCAAGGGAACCGTCACCGGCATCGTCGGGTGGCTGGTCCTGCTCGGCGTCCTGCTCTACCTGCCGGGCCACATGTCACGAGGCACACAGGAGATCATCCTGAGCCTGCTCATCTGGGTCGGCGTCGCCCAGGCATGGAACATCATCGGAGGAATCGGCGGGCAGCTCTCGCTCGGCAACTCCGTCTTCGTCGGTGCGGGTGGTTACACGGCCGCGATGCTGATCATCAAGGCAGGACTGAGCTGGCCGTTGGCGCTCGTACTGGCAGGCGTCGTCTCGGCAGTCATCGCCTACGCGCTCTCCTTCCCGCTGCTGCGCCTATCCGGCGTCTACTTCACGATCGGCTCGTCGGCTGTCGCCCTCGCCACCCTGGCCTGGATGGTCACCTGGGACTGGACCGGACAAAGCCAAGGCCTCAACATCCCGCTCGATGCCGTACCAGGGCGAAACCTGAAGTTCCAGGTCGTCGCCGCCCTCGCGATCCTCACGTGCATCGTCGTGTTCCTCGTCCTGCGATCGACATTCGGCCTACGGCTCATGGCCGTACGCGACGACGAGTCGGCCGCCAGCGCCCTCGGTGTCTCGCCACGCCACGTGAAGCAACGAGCCCTCGTCCTGAGCGCGCTGCTCACCGGGCTCATGGGCGGCGCAGTCGCCCTCAACCAGGTCTCGATCGAACCGAACTCCATGTTCAGCCTCACCTGGGTCGTCACGGCGCTCGTCATGGTCATTGTCGGCGGCATGGGCACACTGTGGGGCCCGATCATCGGGGCCTTCGTCATCTACTACCTCGTCGACCGCGCCCTCGACGGGCAACCCGTTCTCCAGGCGCTGCTGAGCGGAGTCCTCATCATCACCGTCATCTCGGTGGCGCCCGGCGGGATCGTGGGCCTGATCCGGCAGGGCTGGTCGTGGGCCACGCACCGGAACGAACGGCGTCGTACGCCCCGCGGTCCAAGTCGGCCTGGCACGACGGTCGAGGCGGCGGTGCAGCATGCTTAAGACTCCTCACGCAGCTCAAGGGGTCAATGTGGCTGGTACGTCGGCAGTCGTCCGCAAGGAGAAGACGCGAGTTCTCGAGGTCTACTCCTCGGTCCGCAGCGACATCCTCAGCGGACGGCTGCGCCCTGGCGAGAAGCTCGGGCCGTCGGTCCTGAGCCAGAAGTACAGCGTCAGCCTCAGCGTGGTCCGCGAGGCTTTGACCCGCCTCGCCGAACAGGGACTCGCGGTCTCGCAGCCGCAGCAGGGGTTCACGGTGACCCCGATCTCGCGCGAAGACCTCCTCGACCTGACCTCAGTACGGCTCGACATCGAGACGCTGGCGCTGCGCCGCTCCGTCGAACGAGGGGACGTCGGATGGCGCTCCGGCCTCGTCGCCGCCCACTACCTGCTCGAGCACACCGCGCAGTACGACGCGCTCGGGCCGCCCACCATGAACGAGGACTGGGCCACAGCGCACAAGGCATTCCACGAGCAGCTGATCTCAGCCTGCGGCAGCGCCCGGCTGCTAGAGATCGCCCAGTCCCTGCGCGACTCCGCCGATCTCTACCGTCGCTGGTCATCACCCATCGGTGGCGACATCCACCGCGACATCGCGGGCGAGCATCGCGCCATCTTCCACGCCGTTCAGACCGGTGATGCCGACACCGCCGTCGAGGAGCTCAACAAGCACATCTCGCACACCACCAACGTGCTGCTCAAGCACGCCACCTGACCTGGAGCACCATGGCCACCTCCCTGTTCGTCACCGAGGCTTCCAGCGGCATCGGTGCTGCCTTCCTCGAACAGGCACCTGCGGAAGTCAACGAGCCGCACACCTTCAGCCGGAGACCGTCGGCAGGCAACTGGACCCAGGCGGATCCCGGCCACCCACGTCAGCGGCCAGCCGCGTATACAGAGGGGATGCTGCGCGTGACGTCGAGCGACCCGAGCACGCGACCTTCTTCCATCGCTCGGGCACCGACGACCCCGCCCGGCAAGGTTGGCGACCTCGACTCGTACGAGTACGCAACCGTCGCCCCGCTCAACGCGACAGTAGGTCCCGCGCTCAGCCAAGCCCTTCTGCGGTCCTCTCATCAGCGCGGCATCCGAGCAACCCTGGTTCTCACCAGCTCTCCCGCTGCGGACAAGAACGTGCACGGCATGGCCCACTCCTGCGCGGCGAAGCACGGAATGCAGCGCTGGGGGACGATTGTCGCACTGGAGCAACCACCGGAATCAGGTAACCGGGTCGTCACCGTCGACACATACACCGTGCTTACGGATGTGACCCGAAGCGTCATTACGCGTACCCCCGACGAGGTCCCGCTCGTGACCCACTTGCGCCAGGTCGAGGCCGCGGGAGACTTCGCCCGCCCCAATACCCGCACCCAACAGATTTGGTCCGTGATCTACGACGCGGCCGACGGCGACATCGTCGCCGTCGGCGCAGTCACGATCGCCCAGCGAGCTGCCGCAACGGCAGGGGTCTGACCCCGATGATCGACTCAGCCCGCTACGCCTCGCTCCTCGAGCACTTCGCCCGCTACTTCGCCGCCTGCGACGGCTACGACCTCGACACCGTCATGGACATCCTCCAAGGTGCCACCGTCACGTCAGGCGGAGTCACCACAACTGATCCGCTCGCGCTGCGCGACTTCTACGCAACTCGGCAACCGCCACCTCTCGCCGACGGTCGCCGCGTGACCAAACACCACGTGACGAACCTAATCGTCGAGGGTCCGGACGACGACGGCGTCACCGCGGCCCGCGCCTACTACTTCAGGCTCGAACCTGGGGACCACGTTCCGAGCGTCGCCGCGAGCGGTCGCCTGGAGCAGGCCGTTGTTCGGGAGGGGTCGCGCTGGCGGGTCCTACGGCACTCCATCCTCAGCGACTTCTGAGCCAAGACAGGACTCACCACATGAAGCGAGCCAACAAGACCATCATCTCGTGCGCCCTCACGGGCTCGATCCACACCTCGTCGATGTCTGTCGGCATCCCGGTGACAGCCGACGAGATGATCGAACAGGGCAATGGCGCTCAGGGCCAACGCCGGGACCGCTGACAGCAGTGTTCCGGTGTGGGTGTCGAACCTGACCGGCGGCACGGCGATCGCCGCCGGCTGGGACGCTGGGTATGCCTTACGGTCCGACGGCACGGCTGGACGGGCTGGTCACTATCGGGGTGGACGAGGTCAGCTGGCGGCGCCACCACAACTACCTGACGCTGGTCGCTGACCGCACGAGCAAGAAGATCTTCTGGGGAGCCCCAGGCAAGGACACTGCCACCCTGGACGCCTTCTTCGATGACCTCGGATCCGAACGCGCCGCACAGATCGAGGCGGTCAGCATGACGTGGGCGCCGCGTTCAACAAGAGCGTGCGCGCCCCGGGGCACGCTCACCAGGCGGTGATCTGCACCGACCCCTTCCACGGCGTCCAACTGCTCACCGACGCCCTGGACGTGGTGCGCCGCTCGGCGTGGAACGAACTGCGCCGCCTGCCCGACCAGGACGCGGCCAAGAGGGTCAAGGGCGCCCGCTGGGTCCTGCTCAAGCGACCCGAGAACCTCACCGACGACCAGTCTGCGACCCTGAGCCAGCTGCGCCGCCCGAGGCGGCGCGGTTTGGCGGGCCTACAGCCTCAAGGGGGCGTTCCGCGCCATCTACGCCGGCTACCTGGACACCGACGACCCCGCAGCGCTGCTCGATCGGTGGTGCTCCAAGGCCGCCCGCTCCCGCCCACCCTCGGAGTGAACAACGCCAGAGCCGAAGGACTGAACAACCACGTCCGCCTGATGACCCGCCGCGCCTTACGGATTCCACTCCGCCCAAGCGGCCCTCGCCGTGGTGATGCTCTCCTGCGGGCCCATCACCCTGCCCCTGCTCACGAACCCCACCCCGAATGACCCACACTCGCCGGGAGAGCCCAAAGTTCAGGGTCCTGGCCAAGGACTCGTCGTTGTCCCGCGAGACGCTGACTGTCCGCTCGGAGGAAGAGCGCGAGGACGGCACTCTTGAATTCGACATCGAGTCCCCGAACGGCGAGTTCTCCGTGGGCGTCGAACTCACGCAGCACCTAGCCTTGGTCACAAGACTTAAGTTGACGCGCCGCGATGCCGATCGTGGGACGAGCTAGAACCGAAGGGGCTTACGCAACCGGTGGCTGCCCCATGCCGAACCGGAGGGGGAGGGTGGGGGTAGGCGGGATCCCCCCAACCCTCGGGCCGCGCCAGCGTGGTCCTCTGGGCGGCGATTAGGACTGGCCGAGCCGACAAGCATGAGGCGTTCCGGGGGTGCGGCCATGGCGCCCATCGTGCGATAGCCCGGCGAATCCCGGTCGAAGACCGTGAGGATGGCTAGCCTGCTCCTGTGGAGAAAACTGGGTCGTCACCTCGTTGACCTGCTGGCGTCCGATGGACGGATGAGCTTCACCGACCTCGGCAAGGCCACCGGACTGTCGACATCGGCCGTGCACCAACGGGTCCGGCGACTCGAGGGGCGGGGTGTCATCGGGGGCTACCGAGCGATCGTCGACGCCGAGGCGATCGGCCTCCCGTTGACCGCCATGATCTCGGTGTCGCCGCTCGACCCGGCGGCGCCGGACGACGTGCCGGAGCGACTGAGCCACATCCCCGAGATCGAGGCGTGCCACTCGGTCGCCGGCGACGAGAGCTACGTCCTCAAGGTGCGCGTCCCCACGCCGCGGGCCCTCGAGGACCTGCTCGCGCGGATCCGTGCCGCAGCCAACGTCGGGACCCGCACCACCGTCGTGCTCTCGACGCCGTGGGAGGGTCGGCATCCCCCGGGCCCCGAGGTCGCGAACGACTGATCCCGTGACCGTCAGCGGACCCGGAACCCGCCCTGGGTGACGGGCACAGTCTCCGGCCGCCCGCCGCCGCAGCCAGCCGCCCCGGCTCCGAACTTGGGAAGCGAGAAGTGCTGTGCACCGGCCGTGTCGAGGGTGAACGCCACTGGTTGACCGTCGAGCGCTGTCCCGCCTGCGGTCTGGCCCCTGAGGACGACGCCGCTGACCTCGACCCTGCCTTCCGCTTTGAACTGCACACAGGTCACCTGCGCGGTGAAGCGCGCCAGACCGGATCGACTCAGGTGGGTGAACGACAGCTTCCCCCTGGCCGCCCCGTCACCGTCGAGTCTGCCCTCCACGGACAGGCGGCGGGTGTCGTCGGGCAGGGAGCTCACCCCAGCGCCGTGGACGCTGTGGACGCTGCGGGCGGCGGCGGTGGTCGCCGGACTGGCCGGGATCGCGGGGCTCGCCGCGAGCGCCGGACTGGCTGGGAGGGTCAACAGGGCGGTCATGGTCACAGTGGCGAGCAGGCCGGCACGGCGCACGGGATCTCCTTGAGGGGTCGAGGGGTCGAGACGTGAAAAGCCGTCAGGCCCGGGGGTCGGGGTTGCAGCCGCGCATGGGCCCACTCTGGTCGCCGCCGTTCGCGGGGGCCTGACCGGGCGGGGTGGTGTGCGGGTGATTCGCGTCGCCCGCGCCATTGCCGGGCCGAAGGTTCAACGGGTCCTGACCCGGCGCAGCCTGGTGGGCGTGGTTGGTGTCGCCGTAGCCACACCCCGGTCTCGGCGGCGCGGCCGCGGCCCCGGCCACACCGATCGTCGGCACGATCAGGGCCGCAAGCACGAGCACGGAGGCAGCACGTGCGCGGCCGGTCATGGCGTTCCCGGAGTGACGGGCGTTCCCGGAGTGACTGGATCGGAGAGTATTCATCGCCCCACTAGATCACAGCATGGTGACGAGTGCTGTCGGACGGACACTCTGTGCTCGACCGCGGCGGTCCCCACCCCGCACTCGTGCGGCGGTGATAATTTGCCATGGTGACCGCTCCTCATGTCCGCGTCGCCATCGTCGGCACCGGGTTCTCCGGACTCGGCATGGCCATCCGGCTCGCCGAGCGCGAGCGTCGGGGCGACGGCTCTCAGGACTTCGTCGTCTTCGAGAAGGCCACCGAGGTCGGCGGGACGTGGCGCGACAACCGCTACCCCGGGTGCGCCTGCGACGTGCCGTCGCGGCTCTACAGCTTCTCCTACCGGCAGAACCCCCGCTGGTCCCGCGACTTCGCCGATGCCGACGAGATCTGGCGATACCTCGTCGACTGCGCCGACCACTACGACGTGAGGCGCCGGATCGAGTTCGGCGCCGACCTGCGCTCAGCGCTCTACGACGACGAGAGCGCCCGATGGTCGCTCCAGCTGGCGGACGGTCGGCGCTGGACCGCCGATGCACTCGTCCTCGGCGTGGGGGCGCTCCACGAGCCGGTCGTGCCGCAGATCCCGGGCATCGCCACCTTCGCCGGACCGGTCATGCACACCGCAGCCTGGCCCGACGAGGTCGACCTCACCGGCAAGCGGGTCGCCGTCGTGGGCACGGGCGCCTCCTCGGTGCAGCTCGTCCCGGAGCTGGCCGGGCAGGTCGCGTCGCTCAGCGTCTTCCAGCGCACGCCGGCGTGGGTCATCCCGAAGAGCGACCGGCTGTGGACGGCGCGCCGGCAGCGGGCGTTCACGCGCGTCCCCGGTCTGCAGCGGCTCGTGCGTTGGCGGACCTACCTCGAGCTGGAGTCCCGAGTCCTGGCCTTCACCCGCTTCCCGAAGGCCCTGGGGCTGCTCGAGCGCAGCTCCCGGCGCCACCTCGAGCGCGCCGTCCCCGACCCGGAGACGCGACGCCGGCTCACCCCGGACTACACCATCGGCTGCAAGCGGATCCTGCTCAGCAACGACTACTGGCCCGCCTTCGCCCGCGACGACGTCGTCCTCGTAACGGAGCCCATCGAACGGGTCGAGCCGGGCGCTCTCATCACGGCCGACGGCCGACGCCACGAGGTGGACGCCCTCGTCCTCGGCACCGGCTTCTCGGTGCGGGGCAGCATCGACCGGATCGACATCACCGGTCACGACGGCCGGTCCCTGACCGAGGCCTGGCAGGCAGGCACGCGGACCAACCTCGGCATCACCGTGGCCGGGTTCCCGGAGCTCTACCTCCTCCTCGGCCCCAACACCGGGCTCGGCCACACGTCGGTCATCGTCATGATCGAGTGGGCCACCGACTACGTCCTCGCCTGCGTCGACCGCTCCCGGACCGGGCCGCGGGTGACCACCGAGGCTGCCCAGTCGGCGTTCACGTCCGAGATGGCAGCGCGGAGCCGGGGCACCGTGTGGACCTCCGGTTGCCACAGCTGGTATCTCGACCAGTTCGGCCACAACGCGAGCGTATGGCCGCGCTCGACGGTGAGCTACTGGTGGCGCACGCGTCGGGTCGACGACACGCACTTCGAGGTCGTCCCAGCACCGGACCGGACCCTGACGCCCCACCGACGAGAGGCCTGATCACCATGTCCCGCACCACCTTTCGCCCCCAGGTCAGCATCGTCACGGGTGGCGCGTCGGGCATCGGCCTGGCCATCGCCCGTCGTCTCGTCGACCGGGGCAGCCGCGTCATCGTCGCGGACGTCGACGCCGACAAGGCGCAGCGCGCGGCCGCGGACCTCGGGACGCTGGCCACCGCAGCCACCGTCGACGTCGGCGACGCAGCAGCGGTCCGTGACCTCGTCGAGGAGGCGGTGGCCCGTCACGGCCGGCTCGACCTGATGGTCAACAACGCCGGCGTCGCCGTCGGGGGCCTGCACGAGCAGCTCGACCAGGCTCAGTGGGATCTCGCGCTGCGGGTCAACCTCGGCGGGGTCATCAACGGCATCAACGCGGCATACCCGGTCATGCGTGCACAGCGCGCCGGGCACCTGCTCAACACCGCGTCGCTCGCCGGGCTGGTCCCGGCCCCAGCGATGCTGCCCTACACGACGACCAAGCACGCGGTGGTCGGTCTTTCGACCGCGCTCCGCGCGGAGGCGGCCGCGGTGGGCGTCCACGTAAGCGTCCTCTGCCCCGGGTTCGTCGACACCCCACTGCTCGACAACATCCACACCGGCGGCCCGGACGGTGACCTGGTCTTCAGCATGCGCCGCCAGATCCGCCGGGTCCAGCCCCGGCTGATGAGCGCGGACCTCGTGGCCGAGCGCGCCATCCGCGGTCTGGAGCGCGACACCGCGATCATCGCCGTCGGCTCGACGGCGCAGGTCCTGTGGCGACTCAACCGCTACGCGCCGCCGGTCGCGCGGGGTCTGGTCCGGATGCAGGCGAGCGGCGTTCGGCGGATGCTGCCGAAGGCCGCTCGCCTGCTCAGGTGAGGCCCGGCCGGTGAGGATCAGCCGAGCTGGGCCGAGGCGAGCTCGCGACTCGCGGCTGCCCTGGCGGTGGCGGCCTCGTGGGTCGCGTGAGCATCCTCCTGTGCGCGCCACCACCGCTGACCCGCCTCGGGGAGGGTGTCGATCGGGTCGTAGTAGACGTAGTCACGGCTCAGCGCCGTCTCGTCGCTGCCCTCGATGGAGGTGCGGTAGTTCTTGCGCCAGTAGGAGATCCCGCGCTCGGTGTCGTACTCCTCCTGCTGGTGGACCCACCGCTTGCCGACGAAGGGCACGTCACACACGATCCGCGGCGTGGCGAAGCCGGGCAGGTAGCCCATGATCGAGTGCTGCAGCCGCTGGGCCTGCGCGAGGGAGACCCGCCAGTGCTCGCTGAACGGGATCATGTCGCACATGTAGAAGTAGTACGGCGTGATCGAGGCGTGGTCCTGCAGCGCGAAGCACAGGTCGAGCAGCTGCTCGGGGGAGTCGTTGATGCCCCGCATGAGCACGCCCTGGTTGCGGACGTCGCGTACGCCGGCATCGAGCATCGCGCGGGCGGCCCGGGCCACCGCCGGTGTCACGGACTGGGCGCTGTTGACATGCGTGTGGATCGCGAGGGAGACCCCGCGGGAGCGGGCCCGGCGCGCGACCCTGCCGACGCCCTCGACGACGTCGTCGGCGAGCCAGTGCTGCGGCAGGCCCATGAGCGCCTTGGTCGCCAGCCGGATGTCGCGCACGGTGTCGATCTCCAGCAGCTTGTCGAGGAACCCCTCGAGGTTCCTCCAGGGCATGTTGGCGACATCGCCCCCGGACACGACGACATCGCGCACCGTCGGCGTGCGCCGGAGGTAGTCGAGCATCGCGGCATACCGGTCGACGGGCTTGCCGGCGAGCTTGAGCTTGGTGAACTGCGGTGTGGAGTTGCCGACCAGGTCCATCCGGGTGCAGTGACCGCAGTACTGCGGGCAGGTGGGCAGCAGCTCGGCGAGCACCTTGGTGGGGTAGCGGTGGGTCATCCCCTCGGTGACCCACATGTCGTGCTCGTGGAGGGAGTCGCGGGTGGCGTAGGGGTGGCTCGGCCAGTCGGTGCGACGGTCGGAGAAGACGGGGAGCATGTAGCGGCGCACCGGGTCGGCCAGGAAGGCCGAGGTGAACTCGGCGCCCGCCGTCGGCATGGCGGAGTCCGTGGCCGGGACCATGGTGTTCATCATCTGCGGGGGCACGAGCATCGACATCGTCGCGCGCTCGGCCTGGTCCCGCTCGAGGTCGGCGTAGAACGCATCGGTGAGCAGGCCGCCCATCACCTCGCGCAGCTGGCGGACGGTCTTGACGCAGTGCGCGCGCTGCCACTGCACGTCGTCCCATTCGGTGGTGGTGACGCCCGTCCAGCCGGCCAGCCGGGTCCAGTCCGGCTCGACCAGCTCGCGCTGACGGTAGGGGTACGGCTGCTCGATCGCGGTGCTCATACATGACAGGATAGTGGAGAACGTCCTGTCAACCTTGTCGTTGTCCGCAAGATGTGCGCTCGTGTCGCGAAAAACAAGGAGAATCTGTGCCCCACAGCCCGTCGTCCCCCGTCGGTCTGCACCGCGTCCTCGACCCGTCGGGCGAGCGGGTGACCCTGCCGCAGGCCGCCCAGCGCCTCGACGCGAGCGCGCAGCTGTGGCCCGACGAGGTGCGCATCGACCTCGACACGCTCAACCTCGACGCCGCCTCCTACCGCCAGCTCACGGAGAAGCACCGCCGCGGCGGGGTGAGCAACGGCGGCGCGGTGCGCGACGAGGTCCGCGCGATCATCGCCGCCCGGGGCAAAATGCAGAACCCGGTTACCGGCTCGGGCGGGATGCTGATCGGCACCGTCGCCGAGGTCGGCCCCGCCAGCCCGCTCGGCCTCGCTGTCGGGGACCGCGTCGCGACCCTCGTCTCGCTCTCCCTCACCCCGCTGCTCGTCACGGACGGCCTGCGGCGGTGGGACGGCCTCAGCGAGCAGGTCCCCGCCGCGGGCCATGCGATCCTCTTCGGCCGCAGCATCGCGGCGGTGCTCCCCGAGGACCTCGACCCCCAGCTCGCGCTCCTGGTCATGGACGTCTGCGGGGCGCCGGCCCTCGTCGCCCGGGTCGTCCGGGAGTATGCCGGGCTGTCACCGACGGTGTGCGTGCTCGGCGGCGCGGGCAAGTCGGGGTCGCTGTCGCTGGCCGCGGCGCGGGACGCCGGAGCCGGGCGGGTGATCGCGGTCGTGCCGGTCGAGCGCGAGGCGGGCG
>NZ_JBKJPP010000123.1:0-56567 GCF_046595215.1 Lapillicoccus sp.
GAGGTCTCCCGCCATGTCGGTCATGTCGCTGCCACGCCGACGGTGGACGAGGACGGCAATGGCGAAGCCCATGGCCATCTCGAGCGTCATCACGGCTAGGACGACGAGCAGGAGCACCTCGCCGGTGGGCTTCGGCGCGAGGAAGAGCCACATCGCCCCGGCGGCAAGGACGAGGGCGTTAAGCATGAGCTCCAGGCCCATCATGACCATGACGACGACCTGCTGGGAGAGCGCGCCGTAGAGCCCGACGCAGAAGAGCGCCGCGGCGACGACGAGCACGAGCTGGAGGGTCATCGCCCCACCCCGCCGGGCGTCGGGTCCTGCACGGGGTGGTCGAGGTCGTCGCCGAAGCGGTCGTAGCGGGTGCGGCCGGAGGCGAGCACGACGCCGGCGACGATGGTGGCGAACATGATCGGGCTCACCGACATCATCACGAGCATCTTGCTGCCCATGAGGGTGTGTCCCAGCGCCGCGATCTCGGCGGGGGGCGCCGAGGCTGAGCCCGGCCACGGGGCAAGGAGGATGCCGACGACGAGCAGGGCGAAGAGCCCGACCGACACCACCAGGGCGGGCCGCTTCCCGTGCACCATGTCCATCGGCATGAGCGCGGGGTTCATCCCCATGAACATGATCATGTAGACAGCCATGATCGCCATCTCCATCACCATCATAAGGATCGTGATGACCCCGAGGTAGGTCAGCCCGAAGGTCAGCAGGGCGACGGCGACCGCGACGAAGGACAGGGCCAGCGCATAGGTCGCCCGCGCCATCGAGTCGACGACGAAGACCAAGGCCCCGGTGACGATCGAGACTGACGCCAGGACGAGGAAGATCACGAGCACGGGCGCACCCCACTCAGGCGGATGGACAGCCAACGGACGGACGTCACGACGCCACGACCAGCGAGACGACGAGCAGCTGCACGAGCGTGGCCGGCAGCAGCACGAGCCAGCCGACCTCCAGGAAGCGGTCGGGCCGCAGCAGGGCGACGCGGTCGCGGACGGCCACGAGCGCCACGACAACAACGAGGGTCTTGAGGCTCATCCAGAGCCAGCCCGGGAGCAGCGGCCCCTGGCTGCCGCCGAGGAACAACGTTGCGGTGAAAGCGGATCCGGCGACGAGCAGCAGGTAGCGGCCCGCGCTCGCGAGCAGCCGATCGGGGCCCGAGAGCTCGGCCAGCACACCACCGGCGAGATCGGGTGCTGCAGCCGGCGACAGCGGCCCCCAGACCGAGGAGCCGACCACGCCGATCAGGGTGACGGCAAAGGCGACCGGCATCCACACGACATACCAAAGCCCCTGTTGCCCGGCGACGACGTCGCTGACGCGCAGGCTCCCGGCGGCGACCGCGGGCGCGGTGAGGGCGAACATCAACGGCAGCTCGTAGGCCAGGGCAGAGGCGAGGAAGCGAAAGGCGCCGACGAGGGCATACGCCGAGTTGGCCCCCCACCCGAGCAGCCAGACCAGGGCCCAGACCATGACGTCGGTGGCGTTGAACCACACGATGCCGACCGGGGAGTCGAGCACAGCGTCCGGCCCGAGCGGGACGACCGAGACCATGAGCAGCGGTACGAGCGCCAGCCCGGCCCCGGCCACCCGCCAGAGCGGGGTGTCGGCGGCGAGCAGGGTGCGGCGCTCCTGGCGCAGCAACCGCGCCGTCTCGCTCACCGGCAGGAGGGCGCCGGCCCGTATCGGAGCGCCGACCGAGCGGGCGGCAAGGACGCCGCGCACGGAGGCCGCCAGCGTGGCGGCGACGACGAGGACGACGAGGGTCCACAGCACGGGGGAGACGGTCATGACGGGTGACCGACCAGGCTCGCCACGGTCAGGCGGACGGCAGCGATCTCGGAGCCCCCGAGAAGGTCGGGCAGGGCGGTCGCGAGAGTGCCGAGTCCCGTTGCGGCAGAGCCGGGCTCGGTACGGGCCTCGATGAGCCACAGGAGGCGGTCGTGTGCGTCCCCGACCCATGCTGAGGGCCATCCGTGGCCGTCGGCCTGCTGGCCACTGACGGTCCCCACGCGGCGCAGCGACCAGCGCAGCGCACCCGAACGACCCACCCGACGCCTCAGGTCGTCGAGGTCGGGTGTCTTGTCGTCGAGGACGTGGTCACGCTCGCTGCGAGCCCGAGCCGCGAGGGTCACCGCTCCGGCGAGGTCCAGCAACCGGGCAGCGGCGTCGAGCCGGTAGGCCGTCCCGTCCGGGGTCGGCGTGGCGTTGGTGTCGTCGGGGATGACGTCGACCGCGACGCTGGAGACGACGTCGCCGGTGAGCGTGCAGGTCACGACGAGCCCGGCCGGCCACGACGACAGGACCGGTCCGAGCGGAACGTGCAGGACGTCCATCTCGAGGCCGTCACGCTCGTCGTCGAAGCCGGAGGCCAGCGCGATCCCGCCCGGCCCGGACATGTCCATCTCCATGGCCCCCATGTCATGCGCTCCGTCCATGTCCCCCATGTCATGCATGTCGGCCATGTCGTCCGGGTGGTGCTGCTCGGGCTCCGGTCGGGGCTCGTCCTCCGCAGACCACCGGCGGTAGGCATCGGCGAGGGCGTCGAGCGTGGTGTCGACCCGGTCGACCTCAAGCAGCCCACCCCGGCTCCTGGGCCCGGGGACCTGGGCCCAGACCCGGCAGACGGCGGTGGTCAGCCGCTCGTCGTCGCTTGCCCCGCACTCGAGCAGGACGTCGGCGTCGGCCGGTGAGGTGGCCAGCACCCAGCCGCGGGTCGTGCAGGCCCGCTCGGCCCGAGCCCGGAGCAGGAAGGCCCCCGGGTGTTCGACGACGAGCACGTGCAGGCGCCGGGAGGCGAGCCGCGCGAGCACCCTGCTCAGGCCCACCGCAGGGCCCCTTCGCGCCAGGCCCAGAGCACGCCGACGAGGAGCACGGCGAGGAACCCGAACATCTCGACGACCGACCCGAGGCCCTCGCTCGCGACCACGACGGCCCAGGGGTACATGAAGAGCATCTCGACGTCGAAGGCGAGGAAGATCAGGGCCGCGACGTACCACCGGGCGTGGAATCGCGAGAGGGCGTGCTCGGGCGGCAGCGCGCCAGACAGGAACGGCAGTTCCGGCGCGGGCGGGGCGTGGTGGGTGAGCCGGTGGCCGCTGTACAGCGCGGCGACGCCAAGCAGACCGGCACCGAGCAGGAGGAGCAGGCTGAGGTAGGCCATGCGGTCAGGACCGCACGAGTCGACCGATGGCGGCGGAGGCCTCGGCGAGCTTCTCCTCGGCCGCCGGTCCGCCCTGGCTGACAGCGTCGATGACGCAGCGCCGCAGGTGGTCGTCGAGCAGGCCGAGCGAGAGGGCCTGCAGGGCCTTGGTCATTGCTCATACCTGAGTGAGGATGTCGATGCAGCCGGTGTCCTCCTCGACCATCCGCTGCAGCCCGCGGGCCTGGCCCTCGATCCGCCGCAGGCGGCGAGGTAGGCGTCCTTGTCGCCGATGTAGCCGTGCGGGTCGTCGTGCTCGCCGCCGACGGCGCGGAGCGTCGAGCCGGCGAGGGTGGGGTCGGTCATCGGTCAGCCCTTCTGGGGTCGGTGTCGGACGTGCCGTCGTATCCGGTGAAGCGTCGCACCCGCAGGTTGTTGCCGACGTTGAAGGGGGACGAGAGGGCCATCGCCCCCCCCGCCAGCATTGGGTTTGAGCAGCCCCGCCGCAGCCAGAGGTAGCCCGGCGGGGCTGTAGCGAACGCCCAGCGCAGGTTACTCCGAATGATGCCGAGCGTGCGCCGTGACAGGCGGATCGCGTCGCCGGCCGAGCGCGGTCTCTCCGCGAGGGTGAGATCGGAGGCCTCGATGGCCACGTCGGACCGGTGCCCATCGCGAGGCGGAGGTCGGCCTGGGCGACGGCGGCGGCGGCGTTGACCCCGTCGCCGACCATCGCGACCACCCGCCTCTGCTCCTGGAAGCGACAGACGACGCCGACCTTGCCCTGGGGCACGACGACAGCGACGACCTCTTCGATGCCGACCTGGCGGCCACGCTGCGGGCGACGGACTCATGGTCACCGGTGAGCAGCACGGGAGTGAGCCCCAGCTCGCGCAGCTCGCGCACGCCCAGGGCGCCGGACCATCACTCCCCGCGCGAACTGCGCGGCAAGCAACTGCTCGGTCCGCTGGTCGGCAGCCGCCTCGGGTTGGTGGGCATCGGCCCGGGGTTTGGTGAGCCGCGAGGCGCCCGACTGCTTCACCCGACCGTTGCGCCCGGACCGGACCACCCCGACGCCAAGGACCACCACGACAGCCCAAAAGAGCGGCTTGACGACCATCGTCTCCACCAACGTCCCGGCACCGCTCTGTCCGCCTCCCCACCACATCATCATGACCGACCCCTCTCCGCCTCGGCCCGAGTGATCATTGGGCTTCGGCTCCAGCATCGGCCTCGGGCCCCTGGGGAGGGTCGACGTCCCGTTGTCCGGCTGGCCGGTGGAAGGCGGACTTCCTCAAAGCCGGCATGCAGGGCCTGCTCGCGGACAGGTCCGAGCCGTCGACGCGCGAGCGGCAGCTCGAGGCCGAGATCGTCGACCTGACCCAGGCGCTGGTTGAGGCGGCCGTGGAGATCCGGGTGTGGAAGAGCGCGCAAGGGCCGGCAGCGCCCAGCTCATAAGGCATCCCGAGACGGACCACCGGCTCACCGCCGGGCCCTCGGGAACGGATCAGGCAGGGTAACAACGCAGGCATTTCAAACCCTCCAAGTCCAGAGGCAAGCAGCCGAGGCGAGCTGTTCAAAATGTCCTGTCAAAATGTCCTGCAAGATCAGGTGCATAACAAGCATGAGGGGCGGTCACGGAGCCGGATGAAATGCGTGAGAGTGGGCGGGTTGTAGCCCCTTAAGGTCAGGCCCTATCTGGGCGAAGTGGGGCGCCGCCCACCGTGAGGGCGAGAAGACGCACCTCGCCGTCCGGCTCGACGGTGCGGTTAACGTGCTCGCCCCGCTGTCCCATGGAGCACATTACTTCCCCCGCGCTTCCCCCATGCGAGCATTCCTACGACCAGAGAGAACAGGTCAATCACCAGTTTCAAGCGGCTGACCTGCGTAAACGTGGGTGGAGCCAAGGGGACTCGAACCCCTAACCCCCTGCTTGCAAAGTCAGTCACGGCGCTCCCCAGATGGCGCTTCCGACCTTCTCGGCCGCCTCCACGCGCATGGTGTCCATGACGTGTTGGTAGCGGGTCAATAGCACCGCTTGACTCCATCCCATGAGGTCCATTACGACGCGACCGTCGACGCCTTGAGCGAGCAGAAGGGTCGCGGCAGTGTGCCGGGCGTCGTGCAATCGGGCGTCTCGGACCCCGGCGGCTGCCAGCAACGCCTTCCATTGGCTGTGGTCGGCTCTCGGGTCGGCGGGGGTGCCGTCCGATTTGGGGAACACGAGGCCCAAGTCGTTCCATGCGGGGCCAGCGGCGAGCCGAGCCTGAGCCTGGGACCTGCGGTGTTCGAGGAGTTGGGGGAGCATTTGCGGTGGGATCGCTAGGAGGCGACGCCCGGCACCGGTCTTCGTGTCGTCGAAGCGCAAGCCGCCGCTGTGGCGACATGGGCATTGGGCGGGCCGGTGGTCCGGCTCTGCTTGACCGCATCCGTGTTCCCATGGCTGTCGTTGCAGTTGGCGGCGGACGGTCAGGGTCCCTTCGTCGAGGTTGACATCGCCCCACTGCAGGCCGAGGGCTTCCCCTTGGCGGAGCCCGAGGGCGAGGGCCACCGACCACCTGGCGGCGTTGCGCTGGCTTGCTGCGGCAGCCAGGACGCGCCGGACGTCGCGGACGGTGAGGGGTTCGATCTCAACGTGAAGCGTTCGCGGGACGGTCGCGTGCTGGCATGGATTGGAGGGTATGAGCCCGCGTCGGACGGCGGTGGAGAAGGCTGCACGGAGGGTCCGGTGAAGGTTGCCCGCCGACGTGGGACTTACCGTCGTGGCGACTCGGTCGAGTAGGTCGTCGATCTGACGGACGGTGACTTCGTGCAACTTGGTGTTCCGCAGTTGCTGGCAGTGGGTACGGGTGAGCGCATCGTAGGTAGTGAAGGTTCGTGGCTTGCGGCTGCGCTTGATGTGGAGAAGCCATTCATCGAGCCAGTCCCCGAGGGTTTGCCGCGCGTTGATCGCAGCGTGCTGCGCGGAGCGGGCGCGTTGTATCTCAAGGCCCGTGACTCGTTCGGTAACGGCGCCCTTGGTGCGACCGCGAACGTGCCGTCGCACCGCCTTGCCCGTCACGTCGCGGCCCATGGTGACAAAGCCATGCCATGTTCCGCCCGCGTCCCGGTAGATAGAGGAACGCCCGTTGGCGGATCGGCTCGGGCTCATGAGGCGACCAGCCGCGCGGCGTAGCTTCGCAAGTCGTTGGGGCGGAAAAGGGTGCGCTTGCCGACCTTGATGTGGTGAAGGTCGGGGTCGCTGCGCAGTAGGCGGAACAGCGTGGCTCGGGAGACCCCGAGCCACTGCGCGGCGGCGGTGACGTCCATGAGACGGTCATCGGCTGGGGTCGCGGTCATCGAGGCTAGGGCCTCGAGGTCGGCCCGGATGGCTGCCTCATGCTCGCCGATGGAGCGCAGTCGCTGGTCGATGCGGTCCGCGATCGAACGGATGTCAGCGGTTGTCATCTCGGTCACATCCACCTAAGGCGGGCGCCGTCGGTCTGGTGCTCACGACGAGGGACGGGAATGAGCCCCAGCGACCGTCTGAGACCGGCTGAGTCGCCAAGACCGGATGAGCGGGTCTGTGACGCGCTGAGGCGCGCAACTGCACCGCAAACTGCACCAACTGTGGTCTCGAACGGGCCATGGGATCTCTCTCTTTCTGGCCGAGAGAGGGTCTGACCTGCGGTGACGTTGTGTGGGCCCCGTGGGACTCGAACCCACAACCTACGGATTAAAAGTCCGCAGCTCTGCCAATTGAGCTAGAGGCCCGGGACGCCTGAAGGTGAGGCAGGGGAACCATGGGGAGCGCTCCCACGTGGTTCGCCGGGTCGCAGGCGTCGCGATAGGCCAGTATGCCGCAGGCCCCGGCGTGGTCAGTCTCACCGAGGTGGCGACCTCCGCTCTCGACCCCAGGCTCGGAGCCCCGTGCCGACCAATACAGCGCCCGGGCCGGGCAGAGCCGGGTCGGATGCCACCCAGCTCGGGGTCGACGTGGGGGGCCAGCATCACCGGATAGCCCCACTCGTCAGGGCTGATCGCCTCCGGCAGGAGGCAGACGCAGACGCCGTGTCCGGTGCAGGCAACCCGGTCGACCGCCATCGCCTGTGGTTGCCGGTCCTCTCGCAGGGGCCGGTCTCTGCGGTTGTCGAGCGCTGACACGGGTCCTCCTCGAGGGACTGGGGGTGGTGCACCGACCTGCGGCATGGGCCTCGACCTCCGGGGCGAATGCGCGAAGGGCACTGCGTGCGTAACCGGCCACTCCGTCGGGGAACCAACAGGCACCGCGCCCGGGCAAGGGCCCCAGTCGGTTCCGGAGACGGGGGAGTGTCGTCGGATCGTGGTCGCTGGTCGCGAGCGCCCGCACGTCGTCGGCGACCGCCGGCACCCCGAACATGCACGGACCGCATTGCCCCGCGGACTCGCCCGCCGCGCGGTCGAGGACGGCACTGACGTGGGCCAGGGGGCAGTGCTCGCCGCCGAGCACGTGGACGACGCCCAGTCCGAGTGACAGCTGGTATGCCGCGAGGCCCGCTCGTGACCACGTCGCCACGTCGGCCGCGGCAGGCGTGAGGCGCCGCACCTCCCGGGCGGGTTGGGGCGACCTGCCTTCCGGCGCCGTCGTCGTGGAGGAGGACGCGACGTTGCTCGTCATCGACGACGCCGTCGTCCCGTGGACACGGCGCGGTTACGAAACGCGCCGACGACGGCCGGCATCCGGGTCGGTCGACCTGCTCACGCCGGGGTCCAGCGTTCTCGCGCTGCTCGGCGGATACCGCCCACAGCTCGACGCCGGCGTCGCCGATTGCTGAGTTGGCTCAGGGTCGGGTCAGGGTCGTCTCAGGGACGTTCCGCACTGTGCAGACCCGGTCCGGGGGCGGATCGTAGGACTCATGACCACAACACCGAAGCCCACACCCGCCCCAGCCCTCGACCGGTTCTTCACCACCGTGCGCCGCAGCCCGGTGACCCGCTCGCGACAGCGCATCCTGGGCGGCGTCTGCGCCGGCCTCGCCGAACGGCTCGGCGTCTCCACCGCGATCGTCCGCGTCGCGACAGTCGTGCTCGCGCTCCTCGGCCCCGCACTGGTGATCTACCTCGCCGCCTGGCTCCTGCTCCCGGACAGTGAAGGCGGCATCCGGCTCGAGCGTGCGGTCCGGGGCGGGGAGGCCTCGTCGATCGTGCTGCTCGTCGTGACCGCCGTCGCAATCCTGCCGGATGCGGGGATGCACGCCCGGTTGGGCTTCCTGCCCCTGGTCCTCGTTGGGGTGCTCGCCTGGGCCATCTGGCGCAGCTCTCACCGGGGCGCGACGTCCGGCCAGTCGGCCCCCGCATCGCCCCAGACTCCCGCGCCGTCGGCCGCTCCGGATCACGGACCCCAGGACTCGCCGCGCTGATGGCGCGAGCACCGGGGTGACCCGGCGTCTTGGTCACCCGGTGTGCTCCGACGGGGTGAAGCCGACCTCAATGAGGTGTCAGCCGTCACGGGTCAGCATCCGGCCCCGGCCGGGCACCGCTGGTACGGCTCGCATCTGGCCGATGAGGGCGCCCTCTGGAGGGTCACCGCTGAGGAGGATGCCCGGATCGGCGAGCTCCCTCATGGCCGTGACGATGGTGTCGTCGAGGCGGCCGGCGCCGCCGCTTCGACGGGCGATGACGACGTGCAGGCCGATGTCGACCGCGCGCGAGCAGGGGCAGCAGCGGCCCGAGCGGATTGCCGGTCGCGGAGGAACTGCGCGAGCCCGGTCGCGAGGGAGTGGGCCGTCTCGGCGTTGGTCGCGTCGTCGGCGCCCCACTCGTCGGAGAACTCGCCGAGGTTGGTGCGGCGGTGGTCCACGGCGAACATCTGCGCCGTCGCGGGGGTGTGCAACCTGGTCACTTCCTGGAGGTAGCTGCGCAGGAGGGTGGACTTGCCCGACCGGCCGTCCCCGAAGATCAGCAGGTGCGGGTCACGATCGACGTCGACGTGGACGTCGAGGCCGACGGGCACCAGGGCCTTCTCGTTGACACCGAGGAGCAGCTGCGTGGACCCGGGAGCCAGCTCGCGGACCCGGTCGAGGGTAATCCGGGTCGGCAGGGGGGCGGGGTCGCCGTCGATCCGGGGGAGGGCGCCGAGGAAGTGGTACGTCGCCGCCATTGACCTCTCGTCCGAGCTGCGCACTCTCCCGGAGTGGGGCGAGGGCACGGCCTCCCGCGGGGAGTACGACGCCCTCAAGAGGCGCGTCGACAGCCTCATTCTCGAAATTTTTCGATGCCGTGGCCCGGATGCCGCCGGTCGTCCAGCAGGCCGCAGCCCAGGCTCAGGCCACCGAGAACCGCAACAGCGGCAGGTGGGCGGGCTGACCCCGGGTGCCACGGCCGTGGCGCCGCGGTCACGGCCGTGGCGCCCGGCGGAGCGTCGGATAGGGTCCATGGGGAGTTGTGTCAACCGTCAGGGGAGCAGGGAGTTGACGACGAACACCCAGTCAGCGGATCTCGTGCGGCTGAGCGTTTTCGCGAGGGAGCTGACAACCGCTCTCGTCCCGCCCTCCCGCCTGCCGCTGGCCGAGATCCCTCCTGAGGTCGCCTACGACGGCTACACCCTCGTCGGGACCGACGGGCGGGCCCTCGACGCCGACTCGAGCCTCCCCGCGCGGGGCGTGCACGACGGTGTCGTCCTCACGCTCGTGACCGGGGCGGACGCACCGGAGCAGAAGGTCTACGACGACATCGTCAAGGCGGTCGCGGACTCCGTCGAGGGCACCGGCGCCGAGTGGACCGAACAGAGCTCCCGGATGACGACGCCGGAGATCTCGGGGCTGTTGTTGCTGCTGGGCGCTGTCACCCTGTTCCTCCAGCTCGACAGCGGCCCCGTCGTGTCGATGGTCGCGGGCGCGGCGTCAGCGCTCCTCCTGCTGGCCGGCGCCGTGTTCGCGCTGGTCAGGTCGAACGACGCGGCGGCGGTGGTCGTGCTCGTCGGCGCCGGCCTGGATGCCGTGGTCGCCGGCCTCAGCACCTCGTCCGGCGCCGTCCTCGGGACGCTGCTGCTCGTGGGCGGGCTGGCCCTCGCCGGCGTCGGCGGGGTGAGCGTGCTCCCCATGCCCGCGCGGAGCTGGGCCTTCCTGCCCCTCCTCGTGGTTGGGGGCGCGGCCGAAGCGGTCGGCGGCCTGCTCCTGGCGACGGCCGTCCAGTCCGGCCAGGGCGGCGGCCGGTGAACCGCCGGCAGCGCTGCGCGTGTGCCCGCTCACGCGGGGGCGTGGCATGAGCGAGCACACCGGGCGCGAGCACCCGCGCCGGCCGGCGATGTTCAGCCCCGCCGCGATGGAGGCGCATGCGGGCTCGTTCGACCCGATGCAACAGATCGAGGCGGCCCACGAGACCGCCGCGGTGCTCGTGCACACGGGTCGTGCCGCCCACGATCCTGACCTGACGGCGCGGCTCGTCGCGCTCGTCGAGGAGCTCGGTCTCTCGACGCTCGCCGACCTCTGGGCGCACCGGCCCGCGCGCAGCCTGCCCGGCGTCCTCTGGCGGCTGTATGCCCTGCGCGAGTGGGTGCGTCACGCGCCGCCCGAGGCGAGTGCCGACTACGCCGCGGGCATCCGCTTCACGGACGTCAACCACGCCGTCGCAGGGGTCGCCGAACCCCCCGGGCCGGAGGAGCTGTCAGCCCTGACCGACGCGATCCTCGCGGGTGTCTTCGAGGGGGACTTCGCGGTCGCGCTGGATCGTGCCGCCGCGTTCTGCCGGGTCGTGGCGGCGGGGCGCGCCGACCGCTCCGACGGTGAGCAGGCCGCGAACCGGGCGGCGCAGCTGCTGCTGACTGCCGACGACCTGGCGGCAGGGGCCGAGCTCTGGAGGGCGGGCCGGCTGGCCTGACCGGTCACGCGGCGGCGTCGCCGTCCTCGGCGGCAGGCAGTCCGAGGGGAAGTGACGCGGATTCGGGTCAAGGGGGATATTCTCTGGGGAGTGCGTCGGGCCGCGGTAGCCCCGGGTCCCAAAATGAGCCGCTTCGAGCGGCCTCGCGCCGTGAGGCGCTCCCGGCCCGACGTC
This sequence comes from Lapillicoccus sp., assembly GCF_046595215.1. NCBI lineage: Bacteria > Bacillati > Actinomycetota > Actinomycetes > Micrococcales > Intrasporangiaceae > Lapillicoccus > Lapillicoccus sp. The sequence continues at coordinate 11,156 of NZ_JBKJPP010000123.1, forward strand.
ACTCTCTTGCAACCAGGGCTCGAGGCCGGCGCCGTCCGCGTGGACCTCGCCCTGGTGACGCAGCTGGCCCCGGCCGGCGGTGTCTCGCGCGCGGCGGGCCGGCCCGGTCCAGGCACATTCCGGACAGGCCGCGTGGGCGAACGATCCGCGTTCGTGGATCGCGGGGGCGTGGCCCGCGGGCGGCTCCCACGACGCCCTCTGCCCCACGGGGACGGACGGGGCGACCCATGTGACCAAGATGACGCCACGGCCGAGCGGGCGCCCGGCCGGTCCGGGGGCGCGGGGGGCGTCGCTCGCTGTCCTGCGCCGTGGAGCGTCGCGGATCACGGCATTTCGCCTCCGTGGTGGCCGATGGACACCTAGTGTTGAGGTCATGACCCACGACGGTTCCCCGGGGGACCAACTGCGCGACGCAGCCCTCCACGAGGAGATCGAGCTGGTCGGTGACCTCGTCGTCGCCGCCACCTCGGCCGACGGACGGCTGAGCCAGACCGAGATCGACAAACTGCTCCGGGTCACGCCCGACGACACCCCTGAGCGCGGCTGAGAAGCCCGCTTCGCCCGTGGCCGTCGGCTCCTCCGGTCGGTTCCTACCCGAACCGCCCGGAGATGTAGTCCTCGGTCGCCCGCTGGGTGGGGTTGTTGAAGATCGTGGTCGTGTTGCCGACCTCGACGAGCTTGCCGGGCTTGCCGGTGGCGGCGAGGTTGAAGAAGGCGGTCTTGTCCGAGACCCGGGCCGCCTGCTGCATGTTGTGGGTCACGATGACGATCGTGTAGTCGGCCTTCAGCTCGTTGATCAGGTCCTCGATCGCCAGTGTCGAGATCGGGTCGAGGGCTGAGCACGGCTCGTCCATGAGGAGCACCTGCGGCCGCACGGCGATCGCCCGGGCGATGCAGAGGCGTTGCTGCTGGCCGCCGGACAGGCTGGCGCCAGGCTTCTTGAGCCGGTCCTTGACCTCGGTCCAGAGGTTCGCTCCCTGCAGCGACTTCTCCGCAGCCTCGTCGAGCGCCTTGCGGTTCTTGAGCCCGTTGAGCCGCAGCCCGGCGACGACGTTGTCGTAGATCGACATCGTCGGGAAGGGGTTCGGCCGTTGGAAGACCATCCCCACGGTGCGCCGCACCGACACGGGGTCGACCCCCGGGGCATACAGGTCCTTGTCGTCGAGCATGACCGTGCCCTCCACCCGGCCGCCTGGGATGACCTCGTGCATGCGGTTGAGCGTCCGCAGGAGTGTCGACTTGCCGCACCCGGACGGCCCGATGAAGGCCGTCACGGACCGGGGCTCGACGGTGATCGACACGCCCTCGACGGCCTTGAAGTCGCCGTAGTAGACGCTGAGGTCCTTGACGTCGATGCGCTTTGCCATGGTGTCGGTAGGGTCGCTCTCTGGGTCGGTGCGTGGGGTCGTCGTCAGCGCTGGACCGCGCCGAGCCGCGCGATGAGGCGGCCCGCCACGTTGAGCAGGAGCACGAGGAGGATGAGGGTGAGGGCGGTGGCCCACATCCGCTCCACCGCGGGCGCGATGCCAAGTTCGGTGCGGTCCTGGTTGATCATCGTCGGCAGCGTCGGCATGAAGCCCGAGAAGAGGTTGGTCGCGATGTTCTTGGTGTACGGGCCCAGGATGAGCAGCGGTGCGGTCTCACCCATGATCCGGGCCAGGCCGAGCAGCACGCCCGTGACGATGCCCGAGAAGGCGGTCGGGAGGACGATCCTGGTGATGGTGACCCACTTCGGCACCCCGAGGGCGTAGGACGCCTCGCGCAGCTCGTTGGGCACGAGTTTGAGCATCTCCTCGGTGGAGCGCACGACGACGGGGATCATCAGCAGGACCAGCGACAGGCAGACGGCGAAGGCGACGCGGTCGAAGCCGAAGGTGGTGACCCAGACGGCGTAGACGAAGAGGGCCGCCACGATGGAGGGGATCCCCGTGAGGATGTCGACCATGAAGGACACGGCCCGCGCGAACCGACCCCGGCCGTACTCGACGAGGTAGACCGCGGTGAGGATGCCGATCGGGACGGCGATGACGGCGGTGACCCCGGCCTGGATCAGGGTGCCCTGGATGGCGTGAATCGCCCCCCCACCGATGTCGGTGGCGTTGATGTTGCGCTGCGAGTTGGTCCACCAGTCAGCCCGCAGGAGCAGCCCGATGCCCTTGGACACGACGGTGTAGAGGATCCAGGCCAGGGGGATGACCGCCAGTCCGAAGGACGCCCACATGACGACCTGTGCGACGACGTCCTTGATGCGGCGACCGGACGACTGGTGGCCCAGGTCGAGGCCGTCACCGTTGCCGCTCTCGGCCGACCGCACCGGCCTCGCACTCGTTCTGGCCCCGTGGGCGGAGACGGCCGCGTCGGCAGAGTTCGTCGTCATTCGCTGAAGGCCTTCCTGCGCTCGATGACGACGCGCGCGATGGCGTTGACGACGAAGGTGAGCAGGAACAGGACCAGGCCCGCGGCGATGTAGGCGCCGGTCTTCTGCGGCGAGTCGAACTCCGAGGCGTTGTTGGCGATCCGCGAGGCAAAGGTCTCGCCGCCGTTGAACAGTGACCAGGTCCAGGGCGTGCCCTGCGCGAGGGTGGAGACGATGAACGTGACGGCGATCGTCTCCCCAAGGGCCCGCCCCAGGGCGAGCATCGACGCCGAGATGACCCCGGGCTGGCCGAAGGGGAGCACGGTGGTGCGGATCATCTCCCAGCGCGTCGCGCCCAGGGCCAGGGCGGCCTCCTTGTGGGTCGCCGGGGTCTGGTCGAACACCTCACGGGAGATGGCCGTGACGATCGGCAGGATCATGATCGACAGGACGATGCCGATGAAGAAGATCGTCCCCCCGGTCAGCCCCGTCCGGGCGAACAGCGGGAACCAGCCGAGGTGCTCCACCACCCAGCTCTCGAGCGGCGCCACCACGGGACGGAAGACGATCAGGCCCCAGAGTCCGTAGACGATCGAGGGCACCGCTGCCAGGAGATCCACCAGCGACGCCGCCGGCCTGCTCAGCCACCTCGGGGCGTACTGCGTGATGAACAACGCGACTGCCACGCCGACCGGGACGGCGATGGCCATCCCCACGACGGAGGCGGCAACCGTGGTCCACAGGAGCTCGGTGATCCCGAAGCGCGGGGCATCGCCCCCGACCGTCCACTCCTTGGTGGTGAGGAAGTTGGCTTGGTTGTTGAGCAGGGCGGGGACGGCCTGCGAGACGAGGAACAGCCCGACGAGGGTGACGAGGAGCACCACGACGAGACCGGCGCCGCGCGCTGCCCCTCCGAAGAGGCGGTCGCCGAGCCGCCCCGTCGAGGCGGTGTCCCCGAGCAACGGGGCACGACCCCCGGGCCCGGGGAGCCCGTCGGCAGCCGAGACGCCGGTCACTGATGACACGTCACACCTTCCTCATGCATCGTCGTGGTGCCCGGTGTGGCGCGGTGGTCACCCGATGGCAGAGATCGCCGTGTTGACCTTCGCGGCGATGTCAGTCGGGAGGGGGGCGTAACCGATCTCCTGGATGGATTTCTGGGTGCTGTCGGAGGCGAAGCCCTTGAGGAAGGCCTTCACGGACTCGGCCTTCTTCGGGTCGCTGTACTTCGAGCACACGATCTCATAGGTCACGAGGATGATGGGGTACGCACCGGCCGCCTTGGTGGCGTAGTCCAGCTTGAGCGAGAGGTCGTTGCCCGTGCCGACCTGCTTGGCGGTCGACACCGACGTGCCGACCGTCTCGGCCGTGAGCGTGACCGGCCCGGAGCCGGTGTCGATCTGGGCGAGACCGAGCTTGTTCTGCTGGATGTAGGACCACTCGAGGTAGGAGATGGATCCCTCCTGGCCCTTGGTCGCGCTGCCCACGCCAGCGTTCTGGGGCTTGCCCTCGCCGACGGGACCGAGCCACTTCTTGCCCGCGTCCAGGCCCCACGTCCCGGTGGCCGCGGCCTTGAGGTACTTCTGGAAGTTGTCGGTCGTCCCGGACTCGTCCGAGCGGAAGAACACCGTGATGTCCTTGTCGGGAAGGCTCGCCCCGGCATTGAGGGCAGCGATGGCGGGGTCGTTCCACTTCTTGATCTTGCCGGTGAAGATGCTTGCCGTGACGTCGGCGTTGAGGACGAGCTTGTCGACACCGGGGAGGTTGTAGGCAACGCCCACGGGCCCGGTCACCATGGGGATGTTCCAGGCGGGCGAGCCGCACTTCTGTGCGGCGGTCTTGGCCTCGTCGGCGCTGAGCGCGGAGTCGGAGCCGGCGAAGTCGACCTGGCCCGCGAGGAACTGCTTGACGCCGGCGCCGGACCCAGAGGCGTTGTAGTTGATCGTCGCGTCGGCGCAGGAGCCCTGGAAGGACTTGATGGCGGACTCGATGGCGTTCTTCTGGGCCGAGGAGCCCTCACCCTTCAGGGTGCCGGTGAAGCAGGCCCCGGCGGCGGCGGACGTCGAGCCGGAGGTGGCGCCGGAGCCGCTGCCGGCGCTGCCGGTGTTGTTGTCGCTGCCGCAGGCGGACAGGGCGAGGGCGCCGGTCAGGGCAACGGCGCTGAGGGCGCTGGTACGAAGGAGTCGCACGGGGTCTTCTCTCTCGAGACGTCGGGTGGCTGGTCGGGCGGGCAGGGCGTCATGGCCGAGCCCCGTCCCGTGAGCGAACCTAGGTGGCCCGGATGACGGAACATCCATGCTGGGTTAACGGGGGGTGAACGCCGGACGACGGTCTGGGGTGCTGCGGTTGGCTCCGGGGCGGACAGCAGTCCCCCTTCTGGTATGCCGGGCAGCCCACCTCCGTCGCGGCAGCGGGCTCCACGGGTCAGCTGCGGTGACCCTCCACCGCGACGATCCGGGCTGCGTCGCCGGTGCCGGCGACGTGGCAGACGATGACCTCGCCCTTGGCCAGCGATCGGTCAGCGGCGTCGCGGAGCAGAGCATCTGCGGCGGGACCACCGTCGCCGGTGACGTCGACGAGGTCGCGCAGGGCCTCGAGCAGGCTCGGCAGGACGGGACCGTGGGTGCACAGAGCCGTGGAGGCCCCCCGCTCGACGGCCCGGCGCAGGTGGTGGACGGCACGCTCGGGGTCGAGGGTGAACCCCTCCTCGGACAGGCCGTCCTTGAGCCGCAGCGACAGACCCCTCGCGGCGGCATACGGGCGGAGGGTGCCGGAGCAGCGGCACGCGGTGGAGGAGAGCAGGCGCGAGACGCCGAAGGCGGCCAGGAGCGGCACCAGTGCCCCGGCCTGCGCCAGGCCACGACTGTCCAGCGGCCGGAGCTGGTCCTCGTTGGGCCACGACGAGCGCGAGCGGGCCTTGCCGTGCCGGACGAGGACGAGCGGCCAGGTCGTCAGCGCGCCCGCGGTGTCGGCCCGCACGAGGGCCCTCAGCTGCTCGCGGTCGCGGGCATAGTCGAGCTTGTCGTGGGCCGCGGCGACGTCGAGCCAGGTGACCTCGTCGATCTCGTTCTCGAGCTCACCCGTGCCCCCGACCACCTCCGCGCACCAGTAGCGCACCTCCTTGGTGGCCGTGTCCCCCGAACTGTCGACGGTGTAGGTCGTCGGAGGCAGCGGCAACCCGAGGCGGACCTCCAACCCCGTCTCCTCCTGCGTCTCGCGGACGGCGGCGACCGGCCAGTCCTCGCCGGGGTCGAGCTTGCCCTTGGCCCAGGACCAGTCGTCGTACTTCGGCCGGTGGACCATGGCGACCTCGAGGTCGCCACGCCGGCGGCGCCACGGCAGGGTCCCGGCGGCCGGGATCAGCGACATCGCAGGGGCCTAGCGGCGCCGGGCCTTGCGGCGGCGCTTGAGGTGCATGTCGATCAGCGCCGTCTGGATGTCCGTGAGCGTCTCGCCCTCCGGGCCCCGGTGGTGTCGGGTCCAGCGGCCGTCACCACTCAGCTCCCACCGGGAGAACGCGTCCGAGGCCCCGCGTTCGAGGAGGGCCCCGAGGTCGGCGAGGTGGGCCGGGTCGGTGATCCGGATCAGGGCCTCGACGCGCCGGTCGAGGTTGCGGTGCATCATGTCGGCGCTGCCGAGGAAGACCTGCGGGTCGCCGTCGCCGCCGAACCAGAAGATCCGGGAGTGCTCGAGGAAGCGTCCCAGCGTGGACCGGACGGAGATCGTCTCGCTCAGCCCCGGGACCCCCGGACGGAGGGCGCAGATCCCCCGGACCCAGATGTCCACCCGGACGCCGGCCTGCGCCGCGGCATACAGGGCATCGATGATCTGCTCGTCGACGATCGAGTTGACCTTGAAGGCGATGTGCCCGGTGCCGGACTGCTCGTGCCGCTCGGTCTCGGCCTGAATCTGCTCGACGAGCCCGGAGCGCACAGTGCGGGGCGCGACGAGGAGTCGCTTGAACCGGCTGCGGGGCGCGATCCCGGACAGCTGGTTGAAGAGGCGGGTCATGTCCTCGCCGACCTGGGGGTCGCAGGTGAGGATGCCGACGTCTTCGTAGACGCGGGCGGTCTTGGGGTTGTAGTTGCCGGTGCCGATGTGGCAGTAGCGCACCAGCCCCTCGGCCTCCTGCCGCACGACGAGGCAGAGCTTGGCGTGCGTCTTCAGCCCGACGATGCCGTAGACGACATGGACGCCGGCCTGCTCGAGCTGGCGGGCCCAGCTGATGTTGTTGACCTCGTCGAAGCGGGCCTTGATCTCGACGACGGCGAGCACCTGCTTGCCCGCCTCGGCGGCGTCGATGAGGGCGTCGATGATGGGCGAGTCGCCCGAGGTGCGATAGAGCGTCTGCTTGATCGCGAGCACCCGCGGGTCGAGGGCCGCCTGCTCGATGAACGCCTGGACCGAGGTCGAGAACGAGTCGTAGGGGTGGTGCAGCAGGATGTCCTTGGACCGCACCGCGGCGAAGATGTCGCTGGCCTTGGAGCTCTCGGTCGGGGAGAGGTCGGACTGGGTGAGCGGCACGAACGGGTCGTACTTGAGGTCGGACCGCTCGAGGTCGCCGATGAGGAACAGGCCCCGCATGTCCAGCGGCGCCGGGAGCCGGTAGATCTCGCTCGCGGTGATCTGCAGCTCGCGGCTGATCAGGTCGAGGACGTGCTCGTCGATGTCCGCCTCGACCTCGAGGCGCACCGGGGGCCCGAAGCGCCGCCGGGTCAGCTCCTTCTCGAGCGCGGTGAGGAGGTTCTCGGCGTCGTCCTCCTCGACCTCGAGGTCCTCGTTGCGGGTCACCCGGAAGGTGGTGTGCTCGTGCACCTCCATCCCGGTGAAGAGCCGGTCGAGGTGGGCGGCGATGACGTCCTCGAGGGGGACGAACCGCACGGCGTAGTGGCCGTCATGGTGGTCGCCACCCACCTGCAGGAGGCGCGGCAGCGAGGGCGGCACCTTCACCCTGGCGAAATGCTCCTTGCCCGTCTTGGGGTTGATCAGCGTGACCGCGAGGTTGAGCGACAGCCCCGAGATGTAGGGGAAGGGGTGGGCGGGGTCGACGGACAGGGGGGTGAGGACGGGGAAGATCGCGTCCGTGAAGAGCTGGTGCAACGGCTCCCGGTCGGCCTCGCTGAGCTCGTCCCAGCGGGCGATGGTGATGCCCTCGACCTCGAGCGCCGGCCGGACCTCGTCGAGGAAGACCGCGGCCTGGCGCCCCATCAGCTGTTGGGCGACCTCGTCGATCTGCTCGAGGACCTCCCTCGGTTCGAGTCCCGACGCCGAGCGGACAGCCAACCCGGTCGCGATGCGGCGCTTGAGGCCGGCGACCCGGACCATGAAGAACTCGTCGAGGTTGTTGCTGAAGATCGCGAGGAACTTGACCCGCTCGAGCAGCGGCACGTCCTCGTCCATGGCCAGCTGCAGGACGCGCTCGTTGAACTGCAGCCACGAGATCTCGCGCTCCAGGAAGCGGTCGGTGGGGAGCGTCCTGGGGTCCTCGGTGCGCACGAACTGCCCGTTGGCACCGCGTGCGGGGTATCCACGATGCACCGGGATGGCGCTCGCGAGGGACCGCACGTTGGAGTCCGGGGAGAGTGGCTTCTCGGGGTCGGCCTCCGTGACGTGTGCGGTCATGGACCTCATCGTTCCACGCTCGCGTGAACGGTGCGCGAATACATCCGATCGAGTCCCCTCGTGGTGAAGCCGAGCCCTCGGTAGACCCTCAGCGCCGCAGGGTTGTCGCCGTCCACGTAGAGGATGACGTCGGCGAGTCCCTCGCGGCGCAGGTGATGCAGCCCGAGCAGGGTGAGAGGCCGCCCCAGGCCTCGCCCCTGGTATGCCGGGTCGACGCCGACGACATACACCTCGCCGACCCTCGCCGGCCCCATCTCGCCCGCGGGGTGGACCTTCGTCCAGTGGAAGGCTGCGACGGTCCCCGGGTCCTCGCGCAGGACGACGAGGAGGAAGCCCGCCGCGTCGAACCAGGCCTCGGCCATCCGCTGCGCCAGGTCCTCCCGGGTCAGGCTGCCCTGCTCCGGGTGGTGGCTGAAGGCGGCCGCGTTGACCCTCAGCCACTCGTCCTCGTCCCGGCCCGGCTCGAACGCCCTCACGGCGAGGTCGTCGGGCAGGCTCGGGTCGGCCAACGGCGGCCCGCCGCCGAGGAGGCGGCCGAGGACGAAGAGCTCCCGGGTCACCTCGAGGTCGTGAGCGGCCGCGAAGGCCGCGGCGGCCGGGACGTCACCGTGGGCCCAGACCGGGACCTGCCTCCGGACCTGCGCGAGCAGGGCCGTGCCGACGCCCTGTCGGCGGACCGCCGGGTCGACGACGAGCTCGGCCGCTCCGTCACTGAGCTGGGCGTACCCCGTCAGGGTCGACCCGGCATACGCGAGCACGTGGCTCACGCCGGAGCCCGGCCGCAGATCGAGGCGGGACTGCTCGGACAACGGCGCGGCCCCGTCGTGCGCGGTCGCGGCGGCCACGAGAGCGGCGACCTGCGAGCGCTCGCGGTCCGACAGCTCGAAGGTCCCGTCCACGGTCAGCTGGTGCATTGCCCCATTTCACCATCTCGTCACGCGCAGGACCCCGTGGCGGGCGCGCTGAGGACTAGCCTGCCGAGATATCGGAGACCTTCGAACCAGGCTAGGGAGCACCATGTCGTCTCGATCTGTCCGGCGCCTGATCGGCGCCCTCTCGGTGGGGGCCTGCGCCCTCGCCGGTGTCACCGCCACGAGCGGGACCTCCGAGGCCCACCGCGGTGGCCGCACGGTGGACGTCCAGATCCTCTCCTTCAACGACTTCCACGGAAACCTCGAGCCGCCCAGCGGCTCCGGCGGGCGGGTGGTCACCGGCCACCGGCTGGACCCCACGACCGGCAAGGCGGTGGACCTGACCACGGACTCCCTCGTCCCGCCCGGCGTCGGTGGGGCGGAGTTCCTCGCCACCCACCTCAAGGAGGCGCGCCGCGGCCACCCCAACACCCTCACGGTGGCGGCCGGCGACATCATCGGCGCCTCCCCCCTGCTGTCGGCGGCGTTCCACGACGAGCCGACGATCGAGTCGATGAACATGCTCGGCCTCGACGTCTCGGCTGTCGGCAACCACGAGTTCGACGAGGGATACAAGGAGCTGCAGCGCATGCAGTACGGCGGCTGCATCGCCGACGGTGCCGGCGCCAACAACCAGAACTCCTGCCCCGCCCACACCTTCAAGGGCGCGAAGTTCGACTACCTCGCGGCCAACGTGAGGTACGCGACGACCCCGCCGGCGCCTCTCGCGACGGCCTCGAACGGGCAGGGCGACGACGACCACGGCATGGGAGGCAAGGGAGGCCGGGGCGACGACGACAAGGGCCCGACGGCCCCCAGGGCGGGCGACACCATCCTCCCGGCCTACACGATCAAGGAGGTGGGTGATGCCAGGATCGGCTTCATCGGCATGACCCTTCGCGACACTCCCAACATCGTCACCGCCGCTGGCGTCGCCGGCCTGGCGTTCACCGACGAGGTCGCCACGGCCAACGCCCTCGTGCCCGTGCTGCGCAAGAAGGGCGTCAACGCGATCGTCGTCCTCATCCACCAGGGCGGCACCCCGGAGCAGGAGGTCTGGTTCGACGCGAGCGGCAAGCCCTACAAGGTCAACCCGAGCTTCGACTACACCTGCGGCAAGGGCGGCAGCCTGACTGCGACGTCACCGATCATCCCGATCGCCAAGGGCCTCGACCCGGCGATCGACATGATCGTCTCCGGTCACACGCACCAGCCCTACGTGTGCAACATCCCCGACCCGGCCGGGCAGCCCCGACTGGTCACCTCCGCCTCGTCGTTCGGTCGGTTGTTCACCGAGACCACCCTCACCTACGACAAGGAGACCAAGGACATCGTGCGTGCCTCGGTCGCCGGCTCGAACATGCTCGTCACCCGTGACGTCGCCAGGGACCCGAAGCAGACGGCGCTGATCACGCAGTACAAGACGCTCGTCACACCGATCGCGAGCAAGGTCATCGGTCACATCACGGCGGACGTCACCCGGACGCCCAACGCCGCGGGGGAGACCCCGCTCGGAGACCTGATCGCCGACGCCCAGCTGGCCGACCCGAGCACCGTCACGGGGGGCCAGAAGCCGGTGATCGCGTTCATGAACCCCGGCGGCATCCGGGCCGACCTCACGTTCGCCAACTCGCCCTACCAGGAGCCCCCGGGAGACGTCACCTTCGACGAGGCCTTCACCGTGCAGCCGTTCAACAACTACCTGGTGTCGATGACCCTGACCGGCCAGCAGATCTACGACCTGCTGGCCCAGCAGGTGACCGGTCGCAACGCGGCAGCCGCCAAGGTCCTGCAGGTGTCGAAGGGCTTCACCTACACCCTCGGGGCCACGGGAGCGGTGGCGGGCAGCGTCAGGCTGGACGGGGTGGCCCTCGACGCGGCGGCCTCCTACCGGATCGTCACCAACAACTTCCTGGCCGACGGCGGCGACGGCTTCCCGGCCTTCACCTCCGGCGCCGGCAAGTACTTCGGCGGACTCGACATCGACGGCTTCGCGGCATACCTGCCGACCGTCTCGCCGTACACCCCGGCGGTTCCGACGCGCATCACCCGGTAGCCGGGCCACCGGGCAAGTCCCGCGGCAGCCCCCCGCAGCCCCCGGAGCGGGGGGCTGCGGGGCCCGGCCTCAGCCCTCGGTGACGGCCTCGAGCTCGCGGGGGCGCTCGGCGACGAACCGGTAGCCCACGTTGCGGATCGTCCCGATGAGGGACTCGTGGTCGCTGCCGAGCTTGGCCCGCAGGCGGCGCACGTGGACGTCTACGGTGCGAGTGCCGCCGAAGTAGTCGTAGCCCCACACCTCCTGGAGGAGCTGGGCCCGACTGAAGACCCGGCCCGGGTGCTGGGCGAGGAACTTGAGCAGCTCGAACTCCTTGTAGGTCAGGTCGAGGATGCGGCCGCGGACCTTGGCGGAGTAGGAGTTCTCGTCGACGATGAGGTCACCGGCCCGGATCGGACCCGCCTCCTCGACGTCGCCCGAGTCGGACCGGGTCAGGGCCAGCCGGAGCCGGGCGTCGACCTCGGCCGGACCCGCGCTGTCGAGCAGCACGTCGTCGACGCCCCACTCGCTCGTCAGCCCGGCGAGGCCGCCCTCGGTGAGGACGGCCATCAGCGGGCTCGACAGGCCGGTGGCGCGCAGGACGCGGCAGAGCGACTTCGCCTGGGCCAGGTCGGTGCGGGCGTCGACGAGGACGACGTCCCCTGCGGGAGCCTCGACCAGCGCGGTCGGCTCGGCGGGAAGGATGCGCACCTGGTGGCTGAGGAGCCCCAGTGCCGGCAGCACCTCGGCGCTGGGAGCCAGCGCGTTGGTGAGCAGCAGCAGGTGGGCCATGGGGCGAGGATAATCGAGGGGGCGCCCGGCGGTCCGGAATCGTCTGCAGCGTGAGACTTTGGAGCCTCACCCCGGCCGTCAGCCCCAGCCGTCAGCCCCGGCCGTCGCCATTGAAAAGGATCCGCCCCATGTCTCCCGCGCTCGTCACCGCACCGCTCGTCACCGTCCGTTACTGGGCCGGCGCCCGTGCCGCGGCCGGCGTCGGCTCGGACCAGGTCAACGCCGCCTCGGTGGCCGCCGTCGCCGTCGCGGCCGCCGACCTGCACCCCGCCCTGCGCCCGGTTCTCGCCGTCGCGACGTTCCTGCTCGACGGCGTCGCCGCCCGGCCTGACGACCGGGTCACCGAGGGCGCGACGGTCGAGATCCTGCCGCCGTTCGCCGGAGGCTGATGCGAGGATGCCAGTCGTGCCCACCGCCGAGGACCCCCAGCCGGCCTCGGCACCGCCCGAGCAGCCCGAGCAGCGCGCAACCCGCGCCGGCCGTCGGGGCGCGCGTGAGGCGGGGCGTCCGGTCGACCCCGCCAGCCTCGTGGCGACCCACCCGGCCGTCGTCCTCGCCACTGCGGCCCTGGCCCTGCTCGTCAGCGTCTCGGCCACCTCGGGCCAGGCGCAGACCGGTCTGGCACTCGCCTTCCTGGGGATCGTCCTCGGCTGGGGCTGGCCCGTCCTGCTCGGCGCGCCGAGCCCGGTCATCACGTCTGTCATCATCGGCATCGGGGCGGTCGCCGTCGAGGCGGCGGCAGCGCTGACCCGCACCGAGCCCTTCCTGCGCTGGGTGCCGGTGGCCGCGGCCGTGAGTATGCTCGCCGCGTTCCTCCACCAGATCCTGCGCCGAGACGGACGCGCCCGCCTGACCTACGGCGCCGCCACGACCATCTCGGGTCTCGCCCTCGCCACGACCGGCGCACCGCTGGCCGTGCTGCCGGCCTATCGTTCGGGCGGGGACTACGTCCTTGCGGCCGGCGCGGCCCTGGCCCTCGGCGCGCTGGTCGAGCTGCTCGGCCACTGGCCCGGTTGGCGCCGCTGGCTGCTGCTCCCCGTCATCGTGGCAGGCGCCGTGGGCGCCCTCGGGGTCGCGCTGGCCGTCGGACACGTCCCGATGGTCGCCGCAGCGATCCTCGGCGTCCTCGTCGCGGCCGTCTCGCACGCACTGCGTCGGGTCCTGACCCCCCTGCCAGGAGCTGGCGCTCTCCAGGCGCGGATGGCGATGGGGGCCGCCTCGGTGCTCGTGGTGGGGGTCGTCGTCTACATCGTCACCCGCCTGTTCGCCGCGTGACAGGCGCGCGGGAGGCCACTTCGAGCCTCAGTAGGACTCTCGGTTGCCATCGGCGCCGCTGGGTTGCCCTCGGTGGAGCTGGGCGGTCCTCGGCAGCGCCCCGAGTCAGTAGACCAGTGCCTGCACGCCGTCGGCGAGGACCTCCTCGACGAAGGACGCGGCCCCCGAGATGCGTGCACCCGGGAGGAGGTCGGCCTCGGTGAGGTCGCGACGGGCCGCGCACTGGCTGCAGACCGTGACCATGGCCACGGCGAGGAGGGTGTCGCGCAGGTCCGCCAGCGGCGCGGCATACGGCAGCTCGACGGTCTCCGCGTGCCCCGGCGTGGCCAGCCAGGTGGCGTCCCCGGTGAGCCAGAGGCTGACCTCTGCCCCGCCGGCGACGGCCATGGCCGCGACGGTGATGGCCTGGGAGAGCCGCTCGGGGGCCTCGACGCCGCAGGTCACCTTGACGACAAGGCGACGCAGCCCCGGAACGGCGGCTGGGGGCGGGGTCTTCGGCGCGGGGGTGCTCACGGGTCTCAGGCTACGATCTTCGGGTGCCGATCAACCGTCTGGACGTGTCCTGATGTTCGAGCTCGACCTCGACCTGCCGGTGCGCCTGCGCCCGCTCGCGTGGCTGATCGGGCGGTGGGAGGGGGCCGGAGTCGTGGGCTACCCGACCATCGAGTCCGTGCACTTCGGCCAGGAGATCGTCTGCTCGCACGACGGTCGGGGCTTCCTCGAGTGGCAGAGTCACACGTGGCTACTCGAGTCGGAGAACGGCCAGAGGGTGCGCCCGCTCGCGACCGAGCTGGGCTTCTGGCGACCGGCGGAGGACGGCACCGAGGTCGAGCTGCTCCTCACCCACCCGACCGGCGTCGTGGAGATGTACTACGGGACGATGGAGCCGGCCAAGATCCAGATCCAGACCGACAGTGTGGTGCGCAGCCCGAGCGCCAAGGAGTACAACGCCGGCTCGCGGCTCTATGGCCTCGTCGAGTCGCAGCTGATGTGGGTCATGGACATGGCGGCCGTGGGGCAGCCGCTGCAGAGCCATGTCTCGGCCCAGCTCAAACGAGTGACCTGACCCGTCCACAGGTCCTCACCTGAGGAGTTGTGGACGCCCAGGCGCTGCTGACCCGTCCACAGGTCCTCACCCGAGGAGTTGTGGACGGGTCAGGTGGTGCTGAGGCGGGGCTACCCTTGCGTCAATGACTGATCTCGGTTCGGCCCTGCGGGCCCGGGGGATGCGGCTCACGCCCCAACGCCGGCGGATCATCGACGCCCTCGCGCACCTCGCTCACGGCACCCCGGACACCATCGCGGTCGAGGTGGCCGAGGACGGCGGCTCCCCCCTGCCGCTGTCGACGATCTACCGGGGGCTCGAGGCCCTCGAGGAGCTCGGGTTCGTCTCGCACACTCACCTGGACCACCGGGCACCGACCTACCACCTCGCCGACCACGCCACCCACCTCCACCTCGTCTGCCTCGGCTGCGGGTCGATCAGCGAGGCGCCGGTCGGGGTGGCAGACGGGTTCGCCGGGAATCTTCGCCAGGTCGCGGGCTTTGAAGCAGACGTGACCCACATGGCAATCCACGGATGGTGCGACCAGTGCTCGGCGACCCGCCCATGACCACCGCCCTCGCCTCCCCACTGCTCGGCCGTCCGGGAGCCGTCTCCGGGGAGGGCGTCGACGCCCCCGTCGCGGCGCACTACGGCGACCCGATGCGCGAGCAGCGGCTCCTCGTCGAGCGGTTGGCGGCAGTCGACCTGTCGCACCGTCCGGTCCTCACCATCACGGGGGCCGACCGCATCTCGTGGCTGCACTCGCTGACAACGCAGCACCTGAGCGGGCTGGGCCCCCGCACCTCACGCGAGTCGCTCATCCTCAGCCCCAAGGGCCACGTCGAGCACAACCTCCACCTCGTCGACGACGGGTCGACCACCTGGGTCACGACCGAGCCGGGGGCCGGCGGCGCGCTGCTCGCGTGGCTTGACTCAATGCGCTTCATGCTGCGGGTCGAGGTCACCGACGTGAGTGCGCAGTACGCCGTCCTCGGGGAGCCCCACGCGGCGGAGTCGGTCGAGGGTGAGCCCCTGGCCTGGCGCGACCCGTGGCCCGACCTCGTCGGTGACACCACGGCATACGGGCCGGAGACGGACCACCCGGGTGCGCTTCGCCAGTGGCGCGAGCTCATCGTGCCGCGCGCGGATTTCGTTGCGGCAGTGGGGGATCGGCCGCTCGCTGGGATGTGGGCGGCGGAGGCACTCCGGGTGGCGGCCTGGCGGCCGCGTCTTGGGTTCGAGACCGACCACCGCACGATCGTCCACGAGGTCGACTGGCTCCGCACGGCCGTCCACCTGCACAAGGGCTGCTACCGCGGGCAGGAGACCGTCGCGCGGGTGCACAACCTCGGGCGTCCGCCGCGGCGGTTGACCTTCCTTCACCTCGACGGGACGGGGCACGTCCTGCCGGCCCGGGGGAGCGAGATCACCCACGAGGGACGCGCGGTCGGCTTCGTGACGTCTGTCGCCCGGCACTACGAGGACGGACCGATCGGCCTCGCCCTGCTTAAGCGCAACCTCCCCACCGACATCGAGCTGACCGTCGACGGGATGCAGGCGGCGCAGGAGGTCGTCGTCCGCCCCTGACGCCGCCCGGGCCGGGCGCGCTGCCATCATGACCGCATGAACCGCAGCGCAGCGACGACCACCTTGATCACCGTCGCGCCCACGGGGGCCGAGACCAGCAAGGCTGATGTCCCCCAGCTGCCGACAAGCATTGAGGAGCTGGTCGAGACCGCCGTCCGGTGCGAGCAGGCCGGTGCGTCCCTGATCCACCTGCACATCCGGGACAGCGACCACCGGCCGACCCTCGATGCGGGGCTGTTGAGGGCGTGCGTGGAGGCGATCCGCGGGGCGAGCGACCTCATCGTGCAGCTCTCCACGGGGGGTAGCGTCCACGACCCGCTCGAGCAGCGGCTCACCGTCCTCGACGCCGAGCCGGACTCCTGCTCGCTGACCTGCGGCACCACGAACTTCGGCGACGACGTGTTCCTCAACCCCTGGCCGTTCATGGTGGAGCTCTATCGGCAGAGCATCGCCCGCGAGGTCGTTCCCGAGTTCGAGCTGTTCGACCTGGGCCACGTCCACGCCCTGCGCCGACTGCTCGACGAGGAGGGGCTGCCGCACGGTGGCAGGGTCCACGTCGACATCGTGACGGGCGTGCCGGGCGGTATGCCGGGGACGCCGGCTGCGCTGCTGGCTGCGGTGGCGCTGCTGCCCCCGCAGGTGACCAGCTGGTCGGCGACCGGGATCGGGCGGACCCACCTGCCGATCCTCGCCACGGCCCTCGGTGCGGGAGGCCACCTGCGCGTGGGGATGGAGGACAACCTCGTCTTCGCCAGGGGCCGGCCGGTGCAGCACAACGAGGAGCTCGTCGCCCGGGCGGCCGAGATCGCGACGGTGATGCAGCGCCCGCCGATGAGCACCACCGAGGCCCGAGGACTGCTGAACATCTCCCGCCGACCCGTCTCCTGATCTTCACCACCCGCAGCGACGCTCTCGGGCGCCGCGCGTGGTGAGGGGACACGCGCATGGTGAGGGCGCGGCATATTTCCTGAGTCATCGCCCGGCATCGCCCGGCATCGCCCGGCATCGCCCCCACATGTTGCGTCCTGGGCCGCGAATGGTCCACGGGGGAGCCAGGATGCGCGGCGCTGGCCGCAACAGGTGGGGGTCACGCTGGCCGTAACAGGATGCGCGGCGCTGGCCGCAACAGGTGGGAGTGAGGGAGTGTGAGCGCCCTGCCGGGTGTCTCTCCTGAGCCACCGTCGGCATCGCCCCACGTGTTGCGTCCTGAGCCGCGAATGGTCCGCCTGGGAGCCCAGATGTGCGGCGCCGGCCGCAACACGTGGGGGGAGGCGGGGGGAGGAGCGGGGAGGGGGGAGGAGCGGCAGGAGGGAGCGGCACCAAGCCGTGTGACCACCCTCACGCTGTCCCCAGTTTGCATTTTGCTTGCTGCAGCAAGCACACTGGAGGCATGAGCAAGCTGAGTGGTCACGAGCTGGGGGCCTTCCTGCGCGAGCAGCGACACAGCGCCCAGCTCTCGCTCCGCCAGCTCTCGGACCTCGCCGGCATCTCCAACCCCTATCTCTCGCAGATCGAGCGGGGACTGAAGAAGCCGAGCGCCGAGATCCTGCAGGGCCTCGCACGGGGACTTCAGGT
The DNA here is from genome assembly GCF_046595215.1 of Lapillicoccus sp. Lineage (NCBI taxonomy): Bacteria > Bacillati > Actinomycetota > Actinomycetes > Micrococcales > Intrasporangiaceae > Lapillicoccus > Lapillicoccus sp. The sequence continues at coordinate 28,354 of NZ_JBKJPP010000123.1, forward strand.
CTCGGCCGAGACGCTCTACGTGCACGCCGGCATCCTCGACGCGGCCCCCGCGCCGCCGTCGGGTGGGCCCGGGGTGCGCGAGGCCATCGCCGCGGACGCCACGCTGACCGACCGTCAGCGCGCCGTGCTCGTTGATGTCTACGAGTCGTTCGTCGCAACGTCTGACGACGACGCCCGCCCTACCGCCTCGACCGCCGCCCGGACCACCGCGCGCAATGCAGCGCCGCGTCGCAGGACCCCCACGAAGCAACCGCAGTAGAACCCGAAGGAGAACAGTCATGGCATTCGTTGCAGAGCTCAAGAGGACCGTGTCCGAAGCAACCCCCGTCTACGCCGCCGTCGGCGTCACCGACCTCGCGGTCGAGAAGGTCCGCGACGCCCGTACCCACGCCGTCGCCGCCCGTCGCTCGCTCACCGCCGTGGACCCCAAGGGCCTGCAGCACGAGCTCGGCCTGCAGGCCGAGAGGTCCATCAAGCAGGTCCAGGACGCTCCCGCGGTGCTGCTCAACCGCAGCCTTGAGATCGCCGGCCGTGCGCAGGAGCAGTACGACGCGCTCGCCGTCCGGGGCGAGGAGCTGGTCAAGCGGATCCGCAACCAGCGCGCCACCAAGGAGCTCCTGGCCCAGGTCGACCAGACCGTCTCCGCCAGCAAGGGCGCCGTCACGACCGCCCGCAAGGCCGCCGCCTCGACCCAGCAGTCGGCCAAGGCGACGCTGACGACCGGTCGCAGGGAGGCCACGAGGACGCTCGACACGATCGTCGACACGATCGAGAAGGACGTCGACGCGTCGTCCGCCGCGGTCGTCGAGTCGGCCAAGCGCACCCGCACCGCCGGCCGGAGGACCGCGACGACCGCCCGCAAGGGCGCCGCCGCGACCACCTCGCGCGCCAAGGCCACCAGCACCACCGCCAGGAAGACCACCCCCCGCGCCCGCAAGGCCACCAAGGCCGGGGCCAAGAAGATCGGCGACTGAACACCGTCACTCCGGTGACCTGCTGACCTGACCTGAGGCCAGCGACCCGAGGGACCGGTCCGCACCACGTGGACCGGTCCCTCCGCCGTCTCCGGGCGTCCCTCGGCGCTCTGGCACACTGGCGCGGTGCCCGCCCACACCCCCGTCATCGCCGCCCAGGACCACCTCTCCCCGGTCCTGACCGAAGCGCCGATCGTCGCCTTGGTCATCCGCTCCGGACTCGTCGAGAGCGTCCACCGCGGCACTGTCGTGGCCACGGCTGCCGACGGCACCGTGGCGTGGGCGGTCGGTGACCCGTGCGGTCCGATCTTCGCCCGCTCGTCCAACAAGCCGCTCCAGGCGCTCGCGATGGTCCGCGCCGGTCTCGACCTGCCCGATGACGAGCTGGCGCTGGCGTGCGCGAGCCACTCCGGCGAGGCCTTCCACCTCGAGGCCGCCCGGCGCATCCTCGCGGGCGCCGGGCTGAGCGAGGCCGACCTCCAGAACACCCCTGACCTGCCTGTCGACGAGGTCGAGCGGGAGGCGTGGCTCGTCGCTCGTCGCCCGAAGTCGTCGCTCGCCCAGAACTGCTCCGGGAAGCACGCGGCCATGCTCGCCACCTGTGTTGCCAACGGGTGGGACACCGGGACCTACCGCGAGCCCGAACACCCGCTGCAGCAGGCGATCGCCGGGACCATCGAGGAACTGAGCGGCGAGCGCATCGCCGCTGTCGGGGTCGACGGCTGCGGGGCGCCGGTGCACGGGTTCTCCCTGACCGGGCTCGCCCGCGCCTTCGGGCGGATCGCCGCCGCCGCGGCGGGCACGCCGGAGGCCCGCACCGCCGACGCCATCCGCGCCCACCCCGAACACCTCGGTGGCACCCGCCGCGAGGGGACGACGCTGATCCGCGAGGTGGGCGGCCTGATCGCCAAGGACGGGGCGGAGTCGGTGTATGCCGTGGGCCTGGCGGACGGGCGCGGTGTCGCCGTGAAGATCGCGGACGGCTCCCCGCGGGCCAAGGGGGTCGTCCTCGCGGCAGCCCTGCGGCGTCTCGGGATCGACGCGCCCACCGCGCTCGCCGCGCTCGAGGACGCCCCCGTCACGGGACACGGCGAGCAGGTCGGCGCGATCATCGCGACCGGCCTCGGGGACAGCGGCGGCCTCCGGGACAGCGGCGGCCTCCGGGACAGCGGCGGGCTCAGGGACAGCTGAGTGCGCACCGTCCTCCAACGCGTAACGCAGGCCCGGGTCGAGGTCGACGGACAGGTCGTCGGGGAGATCTCCCGGCCCGGGCTACTGGCCCTCGTCGGGGTGACTCACGACGACGGACCCGAGCAGGTCGAGCGCACGGCCCGCAAGATCGCCGAGCTGCGGATCCTGCGCGACGAGCAGTCCGTCGTCGACGTCGGGGCACCTGTCCTCGTCGTCAGCCAGTTCACGCTCTACGGGGACAGCCGAAAGGGCCGACGTCCGTCCTGGACCGCTGCGGCACCGGGGCCGGTGGCCGCTCCACTCGTCGCGGGAGTCGTCGACGCGCTGCGCGCCCGGGGCCTCGAGGTGGCCACGGGAACTTTTGGGGCCGACATGGCGGTTTCCATGGTGAACGACGGTCCCGTGACCCTCATCATCGACGCCTGACCCCGCGGGACCGACCCCACGTCGGGCACCTCTCACTAGGCTGGTCACCATGCAGATCTTCGGCAGCATCCAGAGCACCCTCGTGCTCGTCCTCGGCGTCCTCGCCCTGGGGTGCGAGGCCTTCGCCGTCGTCGACGTCCTTCGCCACCGGCCGGATGCCTTCGTGGCGGCCGGCAAGCGCACGAAGACCTTCTGGACGGTGGTGCTCCTCGTCGCGCTGGCGATCGGCATCATCCTCGTCCTCAACGTGCTCAACTTCATCGGCATCATCGCGTTCGTCGCGGCAGCCGTCTACCTCACCGATGTCCGTCCGGCACTGCGGCAGGTGTCCGGGCGCGGCAGGGGCCGCGGCCAGAGCAACCAGGGTCCTTACGGCCCGTGGTGACGCGACGAACACGTCGCGACGCGGCGAACCAGTCGTGACGCGGTGAACCAGTCGCGACGCGGCAAACCAGTCGTGACGCGGTGAACCGCGACGGCTAGCCGGCCGGGGCGACGTCGTCCCAGTCGACCGTGACCTCGCCCAGCCGCCACCTGCTCGGGCCGTCGCGCACCGACCAGCCCTGCTCCCGAAGGGCGCCGACCGCCGCGAGGTAGCGCTGGCGCACGCCGTAGGACCCCTGTGGCGCCGCGTGCAGCCAGGCCGTGTCGAAGGCCGCAAGGAAGCCGTGCACCGGCTCGCCCGGCACGTTGCGGTGGATCAGCGCCTTGGGCAGGCGCTCGGCCACGTCCGACGGGCGCTCGAGGTCGGCGAGGCGCAGGGACAGCGTGAGGCTGACCGGCCCCCGCGCATCCACCGCGATCCACGCGCTGCGCCGTCCGAGCTCGTCGCAGGTCCCGTCGACCAGCAGCCCGTCCGGGGCAAGCCGGTCGACGACGCGCTGCCAGGCGTGCGGCACCTCGTCCTCGCCATACTGCCGCAGGACGTTGAAGGCCCGCACCACGAGCGGCTTCGCGCCGTCGGCGAGCGGGACCTCGAAGCCCCCGAGCCGGAACGTCAGCCCGTCGCGCTCGAGGGGCCGGCCCGCGGCGACGCGCGCCGGGTCGATCTCGATGCCGACCACCTCGACGTCGGGCCGCACCCGCCGGAGCCGGTCGTGCAGCTCGACGGCGGTGACCGGGGAGGCGCCGTAGCCGAGGTCGACGACGACGGGACGCGCCCCCGCGCGCCGCAGCCGCCACGCCTGCGGCCCGGCCAGCCAGCGGTCGACCCGACGCAGCCGGTTGGGTCCGGTCGTGCCGCGGGTGATCACCCCCACGGGCCTGGCGCGCGTCACCTACCCACGGTATGCCGTGGAGCCCGGAGCGGCCCCACGGCATACGCTCGCCGGGTTGACGCGATCCCCGGGAATGGCAACCCGGGAGGACGTGTTGCCTGAGGCGGGACCCTGCCCCGGGCCCCACCACCTGTCTGACGGAAGGGGCCGATCGGTGACGAACGCCGACGCCATCCACCGGATCGCGATGCTCAGCGTGCACACGTCGCCATTGGAGCAGCCGGGCACCGGGGATGCCGGGGGGATGAACGTCTACGTCGCCGAGGTGGCTCGTCAGCTGGCCACCCGCGGCCGGGAGGTCGAGATCTTCACCCGGGCAACGACGGGCTCGCTGCCCCCCGTGGTCGAGATGAGCCCGGGGGTGCTGGTGCGTCACATCACCGCCGGCCCGTTCGAGGGTCTGGGCAAGGCCGACCTGCCGGGCCAGCTCTGTGCGTTCTCGGCCGGGGTCATGCGGGTCGAGGCGGCCCGACCCCAGGGGCACTACGACGTCGTCCACTCGCACTACTGGCTCTCGGGGCAGGTCGGCTGGCTCGCAACCGACCGGTGGAGCGTCCCCCTCGTCCACACGATGCACACGATGGCGCGGGTCAAGAACCGCCACCTGGCCGGCGGCGACACCCCCGAGCCGGCCGGCCGCGAGATCGGCGAGGTCCAGGTCGTCGAAGCGGCAGACCGCCTCGTCGCCAACACCGCCGACGAGGCGCGCGAGCTCGTCGAGCTGTATGCCGCGGACCCGGACAAGGTGCGCGTCGTCCCCCCGGGCGTCGACCTCGACGTCTTCCGGCCGGGCGACCGGCGGGAGTCCCGCGCCGCGGTCGGGCTGCCGGCGGACGCGATGGTCCTGCTCTTCGTCGGCCGGATCCAGCCGCTCAAGGCCCCGGACGTCCTGCTCCGCGCGGCCCACGAGCTGCTCGCCCGGCACCCCGACTGGGCGGGCGACCTCGTCGTCGGCGTCCTCGGCGGACCGAGCGGCACCGGGCTCGCACGACCGGCCCAGCTCCAGGAGCTCGCCGCCGAGCTGGGGATCACCGCTCAGGTGCGGTTTTTGCCGCCGGTCGACAGACCCACCCTGGCGCAGTGGTACCGGGCCGCGGACGTCGTCGCGGTGCCCTCCCACAACGAGTCGTTCGGCCTGGTCGCCATCGAGGCCCAGGCGTGCGGCACACCGGTCGTCGCGGCCGACGTCGGCGGCCTGCCGTTCGCCGTGGGCGACGCCGGCCTCCTCGTGCCCACCCACGAGACCGGCGACTGGGCCGATGCCCTCGAGTCGCTGCTCGTCGACCCGCGACGCCGGGCCGAGCTGTCCAGACGTGCGGTGGAGCACGCAGCCGGATTCGGTTGGGGCGCAACGACCGAGCGGCTGCTCGAGGTCTACGCCGAGGCACGTTGGGCGCGGACCGGCTCACCCACCGGCGAGGGCCGCACCGTCCCGGGTGTGCCGACCTCGGTGACGCCGTGACGATGGAGGCCGCCGAGGCGGTCATCGCCGACTACCTCACGGGGGCCGACATCGAGTGGGAGCTCGGCGGGCGGCGCGGTGAGTACGTCATCACCCTGCCGGGCGAGCAGAAGCTCAAGACGGTCGTGTCGCTCGTCGTGCGGGAGAAGGCGACGTCGGTGTCCGCCTTCGTCATCCGCAACCCCGACGAGAACCACGAGGCCTTCTATCGCCACCTGCTGCGCAAGAACCTGCGGATGCCGGGGCTCGCCTATGCCATCGACACCTCTGGCGACGTCTATGTCCGGGGCGAGCTGCCCACTGCCGCAGTCGATGCGGGTCATCTCGACCAGCTGTTCGGGGTCGTCCTGGAGGCGGCTGACTCACCGTTCAACGAGCTGCTGACCATCGGCTTCTTCACGTCGATCCGGAAGGAGTGGGCCTGGCGGATCTCGCGAGGGGAGTCGACCCACAACCTCGACGCCTTCCGCCACCTGCTCGAGGACGGCTCCGACCACCCCCCTGACTAGGCTGACCGCCATGACCCACACCCTCGTCCTGCTCCGCCATGGCGAGAGCGAGTGGAATGCCAAGAACCTCTTCACGGGCTGGGTCGACGTCGACCTCTCCGAGAAGGGTCGGGCCGAGGCGGTCAAGGGGGGCGAGCTGCTCGCCGCCGCCGGACTGCTCCCTGACGTCGTCCACACCTCCCTCCTGCGCCGCGCCATCAGCACCGCGAACCTCGCGCTCGACCGGGCCGAACGCCACTGGATCCCCGTGCGCCGGGACTGGCGGCTCAACGAGCGGCACTACGGCGCGCTCCAGGGCAAGGACAAGAAGCAGACCCTCGAGGAGTTCGGCGAGGAGCAGTTCCTGTTGTGGCGCCGGTCCTACGACATCCCGCCGCCGCCGATCGAGGCCGACGACGAGTTCAGCCAGGCGGCCGATCCACGCTATGCCGACCTCGGTGAGTCGATGCCGGCGACCGAGTGTCTCAAGGATGTCCTCACGCGGCTGATCCCGTACTGGGAGAACGAGATACAGGACGACCTCAGGGACGGCAGGATTGTCCTCGTGGCCGCCCACGGCAACTCGTTACGGGCGCTGGTCAAGCACCTGGACGGGATCAGCGACGACGACATCGCCGCGCTCAACATCCCGACGGGGATGCCGCTGGTCTACGAGCTCGACGACGCCTTCGCCCCGGTGACCCCGGGCGGCCGCTATCTGGACCCGCAGGCCGCGGCCGCCGCAGCCGCCGCGGTGGCGAACCAGGGCCGCTGACCCGCTCTCCCGGCATACCGCAGCGTGGTGCGTCCGGCAAGCAGCGTGGTGCGTCCGGCGACGTTGTGGCCATGGCAACCGCGTTGCCGGACGCAAGGCAGGGGTGTCGCCTACTCGCCGCGGGCCTCTTCCTGCTCCTCGTGGTCGACCTCGCCCTCACTGGCGAACTCTCCGGTGACGAGATAGACGACGCGCCGCGCGACGGAGACGGCATGGTCGGCGAACCGCTCGTAGTAGCGCCCGAGGAGGGTGAGGTCGACGACGGTCTCCGCGGGGAAGTCGGCCTTGTCCGCGAGGAGCGCCGCGAAGAGCTCACGGTGGAGGTCGTCCATCGCGTCGTCGTCCTTCTCGAGGCTGATGGCGGAGTCGGCGTCCTTGGAGGCGATGACCGAGCCGGCCTTGGCCACGATCCGCTCGGCCACCTGGCCCATCTGGAGGATGTGGGAGGTCAGCGAGTCGGGGACGGCCTTCTCGGGATAGCGCAGCCGGGCCACCTTCGCCACGTGCCGGGCCAGGTCGCCCATCCGCTCCAGGTCGGAGCTCATCCGCATGGAGGTCACGACGATCCGCAGGTCGGTGGCGACCGGCTGCTGACGGGCCAGCAGGTCGATGGAGAGAGCGTCGAGGTTGGAACGGATGTCGTCGAGCTGGTGGTCCGCGGCGATGACGCTCTCGGCCAGGTGCACGTCGGCGTCGAGCAGGGCGGTCGTCGCCCGGGCCATCGCCGAGCCGGCGAGGTGGGTCATCTCGACCAGCTGGTCGGTGATCTTGGCGAGCTCCTCATGGAATGCGGCGCGCATCGAGTGTCCTTCGTCTGTCCTCGGGTCTGGCGGCGGGCAGCGTGAGAGTCGCACGTCCCGGTGAACAGATGCCACGGATCAGGTGAACATTGAGGACGTCGTCGGCGCACGGCGCACGGTGTCTGTCCCAGTGTGGCGCACGCGCCCGTAGGCTGAGTGATGTGGACGCAACGACCGCTGCCGTGCTCGGGGGGATCGCCGGGATGGCGCTCACCGGCCTCGCGGCGCTCGCGGTCCTCGCGGTGCGACTGTCCGGACGTCAGCAGCGAAGGGTGCCCGAGACCATGGAGGGGACCTCCTCGCTGCCCGCCGGTGTCGCGGACGTGCTCGCTGTCCTCAGCTCGAGCGGGATCGTCCTCGACTCGGCGGACGCCGTGGTGAACAGCTCGCCCGCGGCGGTCTCGCACGGGTTGGTCCGCGGGGGCGAGATCGTCCACGCCGAGCTGCTCGCCATCGCCCGGCAGGTGCGCCGCGACGGGATCATCCGCGAGGCCGAGCTCGAGCTCTCCCGCGGCCCGATGGGCCGCACGAGCCTGGTCGTCGGGGCCCGGGTCGCGCCGCTCGGCGACTCGCACGTGCTCCTGCTCGTCGACGACCGCAGCCAGGCCCGTCGCGTCGAGGAGATCCGCCGAGACTTCGTGGCCAACGTCTCCCACGAGCTGAAGACCCCGGTCGGCGGCATCGCGCTGCTCGCCGAGGCGGTGCTCGATGCCCACGACGACCCCGCGGCGGTCTCCCGCTTCGCGAAGCGGATGCAGGTCGAGTCGGCCCGGCTGACCCGCCTCGTCCAGGAGATCGTCGACCTGTCCCGGCTCCAGGTCGCCGACACCTTCAAGGACCCCGAGCGCGTCGACCTGGCCGCCGCGGCGCGCGAGGCCGTCGAGCGGTCCCGGCTCGCGGCCGAGGACAAGGACATCGAGCTGGCCCTCGTCACGGCCGACGACTGCATGGTCTGGGGCGAGCCGGAGCTGCTGACCACGGCCATCCGCAACCTCGTCGGCAACGCGATCGCCTACTCCGAGGCGCACACCCGGGTCGCGGTCAAGGTGAGCACCGGCGCTGGCGACCTGGTCATGGTCGCGGTCACCGACCAGGGACAGGGCATCGCGCAGGTCGACCAGCAACGCATCTTCGAACGCTTCTACCGCGTCGACGACGCCCGGTCCCGCTCGACGGGCGGAACCGGACTCGGTCTGGCCATCGTGAAGCACGTCTGCGCCAACCACGGCGGCGAGGTCACGGTCTGGAGCGAGACGGGCCGCGGCTCGACGTTCACCATGCGCCTGCCCGGCGCCCCGCTAGGCCGGCCACGCGCGGTGGCTGCCCGGCATACCGCCGACGTCCACACCATCCCCGACACCATCAGCGCCCCCGGCGCGAGAGCAGAGGTCCCATGAGCCGCATCCTGGTCGTCGAGGACGAGGAGTCCTACTCGGACCCCCTGTCCTACCTGCTCCGCAAGGAGGGCTACGAGGTCGCCATCGCGGAGACCGGCCCGGCGGCGCTCGCGGAGTTCGACAAGAACGGCGCGGACCTCGTGCTGCTCGACCTCATGCTCCCCGGACTGCCGGGGGCCGATGTATGCCGTGCGCTGCGGCAGCGCTCGACCGTGCCGGTGATCATGCTCACGGCCAAGGACAGCGAGATCGACAAGGTCGTCGGCCTCGAGATCGGCGCGGACGACTACGTCACGAAGCCCTATTCGTCCCGCGAGCTGCTGGCCCGCATCAAGGCCGTGCTGCGTCGGCTCGCCGAGCCGGAGGACCTGCTGCCGGTCACCCTGGAGGCCGGTCCGGTGCGGATGGACGTCGAACGCCACACGGTGACGGTCGGTGGCGACGCGACGCCGTTGCCGCTCAAGGAGTTCGAGCTGCTGGAGATGCTGCTGCGCAACGCCGGGCGCGTCCTGACCCGGATGCAGCTCATCGACCGGGTGTGGGGCAGTGACTACGTCGGGGACACCAAGACGCTCGACGTCCACGTCAAGCGGCTGCGCGCCAAGATCGAGCCCGACCCGGGCAGCCCGCGCTTCATCGTCACCGTGCGGGGCCTCGGTTACAAGTTCGAGGCCGCCTGAGGCAGGGCCGCCTGACGCCGTCAGCCAGTGGCCGCGGTCGTGGCCGTCGTCGTGGTCGTCGTGGCCGTCGTCGTGGCGGGGGCGCTCGTGGCGGGGGCCGTCGTGGCCGTGGCGACGGTGGCGGGGGCCGTCGTGGCCGTGGCGACGGTGGTCGGCGTGAGGCTGGCGTAGGGACCCTGCGGCAGCAGGACCGGCACACTGACGAGCGACTGGCCCGCGCCGGTCGAGATGATGATCGCGGTCAGGGCGCCGGGGGCGTCAGGCACCTTGTCGAGCTGGACCGCTTCGAGGCGCTTCTGCTCCCGGCCCTTGAGCTGCACGCTCGTGCCCTTGCCGGTGCCCGCTTCCGAGTCGGCGCGGGTCAGGAAGGAGACGGTCACCGGCTCGCTCCCGGTGTTGATCACGGAGCCGGAGAGCAGCCCGGGGCCGTCCTTCCGGGACGAGACCACGAGGAGGTCCCTGGCCTGGACGGCGCCGTTGGACGCGGCCACACCGTCGGCGGGCTGGTAGGGCACCGTCGTCTGCAACGGGGACTGGGTCGAGCAGGCACCGAGGGCCACGAGGGCCAGGACGCCGGCGGCAGCCAGCAGCGGGCGGGTGCGCAGGGTGGGGATCACGGGCCGGTTCACGACGGGCAGCCTACCTGTCGCGTCCGGGGCGACGTGCCCGGCTCCGCGGCGGTGGGCGCCGGCGCGTGCCGGGTGGCACTGAAGTCTGCGCGCGTTGCATGCCGACGGGCGACCTGTCAAGGGGCCTGTCGACCGGCCGGATCCATCTGGTGAGGCTCTGACCTGCGAAAACAGGGTGTGGGTGAGACGCGGCACTGTCCGCTCCGTGGTATTCTGGAGGTCGCGAAAGGGGAAGACAGCACATGGTTTTCAAGGTCGGCGAAACGGTCGTGTACCCCCACCACGGGGCGGCACTCATCGAAGAAATCAACACCCGCACGGTCAAGGGCGAGGACAAGCTCTACCTCAAGCTCAAGGTGGCCCAGGGCGACCTGACCATCGAGGTCCCAGCCGAGAACTGCGACCTCGTGGGTGTCCGCGACGTCGTGGGTCAGGAAGGGCTCGAGAAGGTCTTCGAGGTGCTGCGGGCACCGCACACGGAGGAGCCCACGAACTGGTCTCGTCGTTACAAGGCCAACCTGGAGAAGCTCGCCTCCGGCGACGTCATCAAGGTGGCCGAGGTCGTGCGCGACCTCTGGCGGCGTGACAAGGACCGTGGACTGTCCGCGGGTGAGAAGCGGATGCTCGCCAAGGCGCGCCAGATCCTCGTCTCGGAGCTCGCGCTCGCGGAGAAGACCAACGAGGACAAGGCTGAGGCCATCCTCGACGAGGTCCTCGCCTCCTGAGCCCGGTGGGTGCCGTCGCGGTCGTGATCGTTGCGGCCGGGTCGGGGACCCGCCTCGGGGCGGCAACCCCGAAGGCGTTCGTCCCTCTCTCGGGTCGGTCCCTGCTCAGCAGAGCGGTCTCGGCTGCGACGGCCTCCCCACAGGTCGTCATGGTCGTGGTCGTCGCGCCGTCGTCCCATCTCAACGAGGCAACGGTCGCGTCGGCGTCGGCGCGCGACGGGGTGGTCGTGCGCGTGGTCCCCGGCGGTTCAGAGCGCAGTGACTCGGTCGCCGCCGGGCTGGCGGCGCTGCCGGACGAGGTCGACGTGGTGCTCGTGCATGACGCCGCCCGGGCGCTGGCTCCCGCGTCCCTCTTCGCCGCCGTGATCGACGCCGTCCGGGCCGGTCACCCTGCGGTCGTCCCCGGACTGCCGGTCGTCGACACGATCAAGCAGGTGAGCGCCGACGGTCTCGTCGTCTCGACCCCCGACCGGGCCTGCCTGCGGGCCATCCAGACCCCCCAGGGCTTCACCCGTGAGACGCTGACCCGAGCGCACGACCTGCCCGCAGGGGAACCGATCACCGATGACGCCGCGCTCGTCGAGCGTCTGGGCCTGCCGGTGCACGTCATCGACGGCGACCAGCTCGCCCGCAAGATCACCACCGGCGAGGACCTCCTCCACGCCGAGACACAGTTGGAGAGGAACCCGGCATGAGCCCTGTCGCCGTCGTCACCGGAGGAGGCTCCGGGATCGGCGCCGCCACCGCGGCCCGACTCGTGGAGGACGGCTTCGACGTCGTCGTCACGGGCCGTCGCCCCGAGCGCCTCGAGGCTGTCGCTGCGGCGCTCGGCGAGCGGTGTCGGACCGTCGTCATGGACGTCACCGACCCTGCCAGCGTTGCCGCGGCCGCCGCGCAGATCGGCGACTGTGACGTCCTCGTCAACAACGCCGGCGGGGCCGTCGGCACCGAGCGCGTCGAGGCCGGCCACGTGGAGGACTGGCGCTCGATGTATGAGTCCAACGTCCTCGGCACCCTGCAGGTCACGCAGGCCCTGTTGCCCGCGCTGCGACGCTCGCCGGGGGCAACCATCGTCAACCTCACGTCGATCGCGGGGATGGTCACCTACGAGGGTGGCGCCGGCTACACCGCCGCCAAGCACGCCGAGCGCGCGCTCACGGAGACGCTGCGTCTCGAGCTCAACGGCGAGCAGGTCCGGGTCATCGAGGTCGCCCCGGGCATGGTCCGCACCGAGGGCTTCTCGTTGACCCGCTTCCACGGCGACCAGTCCAAAGCCGATGCGGTCTACGAGGGTGTCGACCGGCCCCTGGTGGCCGAGGACGTCGCCGAGTGCATCGCCTTCTGCGTCCGACTGCCCCAGCACGTCAACATCGACCGGCTCGTCGTCAAGCCGGTCGCCCAGGCGACGCCGCACAAGGTGCACCGCGGCCCGATCGCCTGGGCCGGTCAGGCCGACTGACGTGGCTGCGGGCCTGGTCGTCCTCGGTGGGCTTCCCGCCACCGGCAGGACGACGATCGCGCCGGCCCTGGCGCATCGGGTCGGCGCAGCGCACCTCCGCGTCGACATCATCGAGCAGGCGATCGTCGCCACCGGTCACCCGGTCGGTGTTGCCGGATATGCGGTCGACTACACCGTTGCGTCCGACCAGCTCTGCCTCGGACTCTGCGTCGTCGCCGACACGGTGATTCACCGCAACGCGCGGCGACCAGGTCCGGCGACATCGACGGCGTCGTCCACCTCACGTGGCAGGACATCACCGCCAGAGCGTATGCCGGGTGGTCCCCCGGGCTCCGCCTCGACACCGCCCGCCTCGCTCCCGATGAGGCCGTGGCTGCCATCATCGACGCAGCGCACTGGCTGACCGAAGGAGCCCGACATGAGTGAGCACCCGTCCCTGATGCCGCGCGTCGGCATCGGCGTCGACGTGCACTCCTTCGCCGGCGACGGGACGGACCGCGCCCTCTGGGTCGCCGGTCTGCACTGGCCCGACCAGCGGGGTCTCGAGGGACACTCGGACGCCGACGTCGCGGCCCACGCCGCGTGCGACGCCCTCTTCTCGGCGGCTGGCATCGGCGACCTCGGAGCCCACTTCGGCACCGACCGGCCCGAGCTGGCTGGTGCGTCGGGGGCGACACTGCTGGCAGAGGCTGCCAGGCTGGTCCGCGAGGCGGGCTTCGAGGTCGGCAACATCTCGGTGCAGGTCGTGGGCAACGGCCCCAAGATCGGCAGCCGCCGGGTCGAGGCCCAGCAGGTCCTGTCGACCGCGGCGGGCGCCCCCGTGTCGGTGAGCGGCACGACGACCGACGGGCTGGGCCTCACCGGTCGCGGCGAGGGCGTGGCAGCGATCGCCACCGCCCTGGTGCACTCCGCCACCTGAGGCCTCGCGAAGAGACGACGTCGCGGTTCGCTTCTGGGTCGCAGCAGGCTGCTGGATCATCAGGTCGCTGCCCTCGATGTACCAGACCAACCACGGCGAATGGCACGCAACGATGTCCATACATGCTCGGACGACGGTGTCAGAGGACTCCGGCCGCGTCCCCGAGCGGCCCGATTGCCCAGAGTTCGTCAGGTGGGGTGGCGGGTCATCGCGGCGAAGTTCGTCGCCAGTGGCCGCCAGTCCTCGCGGAGGCGGTCGGTGGCGTCCCCGACCTCGCGCAGCCGTCGGTCGACGTCGAGACCCCGGGCCTGCATCGCGGGGCGGTCCTCCTCGGCCCAGGGCGCGATGACGTCCACGCCCGCCTCAGGGTGCCACTGCACGCCCCACACTGACGGCGCGAGGCGGGCGGCCTGGAGCTCTCCGCTCCCGGCCCGCGCGAGCACCGTCGACCCCGGCGGCAACCCGGTGACCACGTCGTTGTTCCACTGCACCGCATGCGACCCGCAGCCGGCCATCAGCGGATCCGCAGCCGCGCCTCGCTCCCAGCCGACGTCGAGCAGGCCGGCCTGCTGCCCGCCCGGGTTGACGGCGACCACACCCCCCAGCGCGACGGCCGCGAGCTGGTGGCCGAGGCAGATCCCCAGCACCGGTATGCCGTGTGAGGCCCCCGCGCGCACGAGCGCCTTGGTCGGTGCGAGCCACGGGACCACGTCGTCGTCGTTCGCGCCCATCGGCCCGCCGAGGACGAGGAGACCACCGTGGGCGGTGAGGTCGAGCGGGAGCGGCTGCCCGGCATACGGGTGACGCACGTCCAGCCTTGAGCCGGCGTCGGTGAGCCACGTGCCGAACCACGCGGGCGGGCAGTCGCTCGCGTGCTGGACGACGAGGATCGGCGCGGTGACCATGCGGGGATGTTATCCACCGAGACCGCGCGACGGCGCGGGGCGGGGATGTGGTCTGCTTCTCCCCGGACCCATCAACGCACGAGGAGTCGTCATGTCCCAGACCGTCAAGGGCGTCATCGCACGGACCAAGGGGGCCGAGGTCGAGCTCGTCGACGTCGTCGTCCCGGACCCCGGGCCGGGGGAGGCCGTCGTGAAGATCCAGGCGTGTGGGGTGTGCCACACCGACCTGCACTACCGCGAGGGCGGGATCAACGACGAGTTCCCGTTCCTGCTCGGACACGAGGCCGCCGGCGTCGTCGAGGCCGTCGGTGAGGGCGTCACCGACGTCGCGCCCGGTGACTTCGTCATCCTCAACTGGCGTGCCGTCTGCGGGCAATGCCGCGCCTGCGCCAAGGGCAAGCCGTGGTACTGCTTCAACACCGCCAACGCGACACAGAAGATGACGCTCACCGACGGGACGGAGCTCAGCGCGGCCCTGGGCATCGGCGCCTTCATCGAGAAGACCCTCGTCGCGTCCGGTCAGTGCACCAAGGTCGACAAGGACGCCGACGCGGCCGCCGTCGGACTGCTCGGCTGTGGCGTCATGGCCGGCTTCGGGGCGGCCGTCAACACCGGCAACGTCGGTCGCGGTGACAGCGTCGCCGTCATCGGCTGTGGCGGCGTCGGATCGGCCGCGATCGCCGGGGCGCTGGTCGCCGGAGCGACGACGATCATCGGCGTGGACGTGGACGACCGCAAGCTGGAGTGGGCCACCAAGTTCGGCGCCACCCACACCGTGAACTCCAGGAACGTCGACGCGGTGGAGAAGATCCGCGAGCTGACCGGCGGCTTCGGTGCCGACGTCGTCATCGAGGCGGTCGGCCGCCCCGAGACCTACGAGCAGGCCTTCTACGCCAGGGACCTCGCGGGCACCGTCGTCCTCGTCGGTGTGCCGACGCCGGAGCAGAAGGTCACCCTACCGATGATCGAGATCTTCGGTCGCGGTGGTGCACTCAAGGCGAGCTGGTACGGCGACTGCCTTCCGTCGCGCGACTTCCCGATGCTCGTCGACCTCTACCGCCAGGGCCGCTTCGACCTCGGCGGGTTTGTCACCGAGACGATCGGCCTCGGTGACATCGAGCGGGCCTTCGACAAGATGCACGCGGGCGACGTGCTGCGCTCGGTCGTGCAGCTGTGAGCGGCGCAGCGCAGGTGGGGACCGTGTCGCCGGGAGGGGTCCGGGTCGAGCACGTCGTGACGTCAGGGACGTTCAGCCTCGACGGCGGCACGTGGGACGTCGACAACAACGTCTGGGTCGTCGGCGACGACCGCGAGTGCGTCGTCATCGACGCCCCGCACGACGCCGCTCCGATCCTCGAGGCCGTCGGTGACCGGCGCCTCACTGCGATCCTGTGCACCCACGCGCACGACGACCACGTCACCGCGGTGGGTGACGTGGTCGAGGCGACAGGTGCCACGGCATACCTGCACCCGGCGGACCGGATGCTGTGGGACCGGGTGCACTCCTTCGCCCCCGGCGCCGAGCTGGCCGACGGTGACGTGATCAGCGTGGGCGACGTCGAGCTGCACGTGCTCCACACCCCCGGCCACGCGCCGGGCGGCTGCTCCTTCCACGCCCCATCGCTGGGTGTGGTCTTCACCGGCGACACCCTCTTCCAGGGCGGGCCGGGCGCGACGGGCCGCTCGTTCAGCGACTTCGGGCTCATCGTCGACTCGATCCGCGAGCGCCTGCTGACGTTGCCCGAGGAGACCCTCGTGCACACCGGGCATGGCGACTCGACGACCATCGGCGCCGAGAAGCCACACCTGCAGGAGTGGGTCGACCGCGGACACTGACGATGCAGGTGGAGGCACGCACCGGGTTGGTCCCGGTCTCGTCCTGAGCTGGTGATCGGCTAGCCCGCCGGCGATGGCACGGCCCGTGGCCGCAGGCGCAGCAGACCAGCAGCGACGGACGACAGGACCAGGACTGCGGCGGCGATCGTCGACAGGTGCAGGTCGAGGGGCGACCCGACATACATCGTGATCCCCACTGCCGCAAGCGTCCCCGCAAGGACGACGAGGGCCGGCAGCCAGACTCGTCTCAGGGCAACCAGCACGAGGACGCTCGGCGCCACGAAGAGCAGCATGCTCGCTGTCCCGAAGTCGTTCACCGCGGCCGCGGCCGGACCCGTGCCGGGGACCAGGGCGGTCTGAGCCGGAAAGAACATCGCGGTGCAGTGGAAGACGAGACCGACAGCGCCGAGGACGAGCAGTGCCAAGTCGAGGCCGGGCATCGTGTGGGCGCGCCGACTCGGCAGTTCGGTGGTCAGTCTCAGGGCGAGGGCGACAGCAGGTATCGCCAGCAGGCCGAGGAGGAACGTCGTCGACACCAGCCAAGGCTACGCGTCCGCTACGTCACAGGTTCATGCCTCGCCGCGGACGGTTCTGTCGCCAGCGTCGATGGAGCGCCGCGTCCACCCGAGTCAGCGCGCGGACGCCCGTCGTGTTCGGCTCCAGGGCTGGGGTGCCGGTGGCGCTGGTCGTCCTCCTCGGCCTGTGAGGGAGTCGGGCCGTGCAGCGGCGCCATGACCGGCAACCGTGGCCTGGGTGAGTGACTTGACGCGTTGGGTGACGGCGCACGGCGCCGGTCACGCCCAGTGGTACATCGACCGGTGCCGCCGGATGGCCGCCCAGGGCGTCGACCTCGACGGGGAGGCCTGGTTGCTCGATGTGATGCTCGCGCGCCGGTCGCCGGTGTTGGATGCCGGCTGCGGGCCGGGACGAGTTGGCGCCGGACCTGCCGCCCGTGGGCATGTGGTGGTCGGTGTCGACGCCGATCCGGCCTTGATCGAGGCAGCCCACGCCGATCATCCCGGCCCGACCTGGCGCGTTGCCGACCGGCCACGCTTGATCTGGCCGCGCAGGGGGAGCCGGAACCGTTCGACGCCGAAGTGTGCACAGGCAACGTGATGCCCTTCCTCGCCCCAGGCACGGAAGGCCAGGTGCTGTTCCGGATCGCGGCGCACCTGCGCGACGATGGTCTGCTTGTCGTGTGGGGTTCGGCCTGCATCGCGGATACTCCATCGCTGACTTCGACGCCCAGACCGTGGCCGCAGGTCTGGAGCTGCAGCATCGCTATGCCACCTGGGACCTGCGCCCCTGGCAGGACGATGCACCGTTCGCCGTGTTTGTGGTCCGCCGTCGACCCAACCCAACCCCTGGCCCGGACCTGTCCAACGCGGCGAGGCGCTCAAGGGTGGCAATCGGCTGGTCGGGCACCGTCGCCCCTAGCGGCCCCGACGCCGAGGTTGAGGGGGAGCCAGCGAGGGAACCAAGGACCGGTGTCCTCAACGAGGGCAACCGTGAGGGTCACCGTCTCCGAGGACCCTGCCACCCGACGACCGCGAATCGTGGTGATCTACAGGGACGACGTGACCCAGACTTGGATCGGCGACGTCGTGAGCGGGCCGAACCGCCAGCATCCCGTCGTTTGTCCCGCGCGGGTGAACAGCGCCGGGGCATCGGCAGCGACCGCGCCCCAGGGACTCCACTTCGCCAGTGCCGCGCTCGCGCTGATCTTGCTCACGGCCGGGCCCATCGAGCACGTCCCGCACGAGCGACCCGAACCCGCAGCTCGACCGACCGGTCCTTGTGCCACGAAGAGGTGCTGAGCGTCCCAACCTTTTCTCAAGTTGTCGGGCGCACTGTGGTCGAGGACGCATCAGGAAGCGAGTGGAGGTTGTTGTGAGTGGGTTGACCATGGTGGGCATCTCCCATCGCGGCGCGTCATTGAGCCTCCTCGAACGGGTAGCGGTTCGACGGGAGGACCGCCCTGACCTGCGGGCGGCGCTGCGAACCATCGGCTGTGGTGAGGCAGTGCTGTTGTCCACGTGCAGCCGGGTCGAGATCTATCTCGGCCACGCGTCTCCCGGCGAGAGCGAGCTGGTAACGATGCTCCTCGAGGTGCTCGCAGAGCACTCCGGGGCGACCCACCACGAGCTCGGGGCCGTGGTCGAGGTCCGCACCGGTCAGGCCGCGGTCGGGCACCTCTTCGATGTCACGGCGGGGTTGCAGTCCCGGTTGCTCGGCGAGGTTGAGATTCTCGCGCAAACCCGATCGGCCTTTCGCGAGTCTCAAGCGTCAGGGATGACCGGTCCGGTGCTGGGTCGTCTGTTCCCCGCGGCGTTGCGTTCCGGTCGGCGGGTGCATGCCGCGACATCGTTGGGCGGGTACGCGCGCTCGCTTGGGCACCAGGCCGTAGACGTCGGCCTGGCCTCCCTGGGTGGACGGCCCGACCCGGTTGTTCTTGTCGTCGGGTCGGGGCAGATGGCCCGCGCGGCGGTCGACCACCTTGCCGGACTCGGAGTGCGGCCGACGGTCGCGGCGCGGGACGAGGTGTATGCTGCTCGGCTGGCCGGCCCAGGAGCCGTATGCCCGTTGCCAGCGCTCGCTCGGGGGATCGCTGAGGCGGACCTGTTGATCTGCGCCACTTCGGCTTCACAACACGTCGTGACCGTGGCCCACGTGAGCCGCGCCATGGCCGGCCGGACAAACCCCCTGACCGTCGTGGACCTGTCCGTGCCGCGCAACGTCGACGCGGCGGTGGCGGCCGTCCCGGGGGTGACGCTGATCGACGTCGAGGGCCTGGCTGACGACGGAACCGCCGCCCCGGCCATGGCGGCGGCGCTGTCGACCGCAGCGGCGATGGCCAGCGCCGCGGCCGAGGCGTTCGGCGAGGGAGTGGCTGCACGTGACGCAGGACCGGTGATCGCCGCGCTGCGTCTCCGGGTCGAACACGTCTGCCTCGCCGAGCTGGTGAAGTCGGTCGGCTGGGGTGCTGTCGACCCCGAGGCTCTCACGCGTTCGGCGCACGCCATCGCCGGCAAGTTGCTGCACCGCCCGACAATCGCTGCTCGTCAGGCCGCGTCAGCAGGCGATGTCGACGGGCTGAGGCAGCTCTGTGACATGTTCGGGGTCCCGCCTGCCGACGTCGGTCTGGCCGAGTCAGGCGGCCAGGCGCAGCACATGGCGGGGTAGCCGCGACGAAGCACGTCAGGCGGGCACGGGGCGGGCTTCTTCCCGCGCGGAGGGTCCTTGGTTCTGGCGTTTTTCATCGCCGCAAGGGGATCCGCTGGGGACGCTGGGACGGACCTTCGCAGCTCGGGTCCGACACCAGCTGGCGACACCCGCAGCAGGTTTCCCCTTGCAGAAGGCTGTCCGGCCACGTCTGCCGGCCGCTCTCGGACGTCAGCCGGGACGCGCCGTTCCGCTTCCTTTGTCGCGTTTCTTGGCGCGGCGTTGCCGGTCTTGATGAGGTGGCAGGAGGGGGCAGTTCTGGCAGCGGGGGGTGGAGTGGCAGCACGTGGTGCGGTTGCGGTGGGCCATCAGATCCTCGTGGCCGGTGCGTCCTGTCGGTTGGTTCTCGGCCCCGCATCGCCACGCCCGAGCTGCCCAGCGCCGGCCTGGTGCCAGGCTCCGGCGCGCAGGAGGCGCAGGCCGTTCAGGCCAACGATGATGGTGGAGCCTTCGTGGCCGGCGACGCCGAGGGGGAGGGGCAGGATCGCGATGAGGTCCCAGATGACGAGCAGGGTGATGACCGTTGCGGCGATCGCGAGGTTGGCCTTCACGACCCGGTGGGCGCGCCCGGACAGGTCGATGATCTTGGGCAGGATCGCCAGCTCGTCGCGGACGATGACGGCGTCGGAGGTCTCCAGCGCGAGGTCTGACCCGTGCCGGCCCATGGCGACGCCGAGGTCGGCGGCGGCCATAGCGGGGGCGTCGTTGACGCCGTCACCGACCAGGAGGATCTGGTGTCCGGCCGCCTGAAGCGTCTTGACCTGGGCGACCTTGTCGGCGGGCAGCAAGCCGGCGCGGACGTCGGTGATTCCGACCTCCTGCGCGAGGCGGGCGGCGGCGCCCGGGTTGTCGCCGGTGAGCAGCACCGGCCTGGCTCCGGTCAGCGCGCTCAGCGCAGCAACGGTGGCGCGCGCGTCAGGCCGGCGACGGTCGGCCAGGCCGAGGACCCCGACGGGGGCCTCGTCGAGGAGCACGACGGCAGCGGTGCGTCCGGCGGCTTCGAGCTGCGCGACCGCCGCCCGTGCCTGGCCGAGGAGGTGGTGGCCCGGGCCTGTGGCGGGGACGGCGGGGTCGGTGAGCAGGGCGGGTGAGCCGACCCGCACGACGCGGCCGTCGACGATGGCGGTGACCCCTCGACCAGGTGTCGAGGAGAAGTCCTCGGCCTGGGGCAGGTCCAGGCCGCGGTCGTGGGCGGCGGCCACGACCGCGCGGGCCAGCGGGTGCTCACTGGGTCGTTCGGCGGCGCCCGCGAGGCGCAGCAGCGTGTCCGCGTCGAGCTGGGCTGCGGGCAGCGGGCTCACCTCGCTGACCCGAGGGGTGCCCTCGGTCAGGGTGCCGGTCTTGTCGAACGCGACGATGCTGACGTCGCGGAACTTCTCCATGACCACTGCGGATTTGACCAGCAGGCCGTGCCGGCCGGCGTTGGCGATCGCGGACAGCAGCGGCGGCATGGTGGCCAGGACCACCGCGCACGGCGACGCGACGATCATGAAGGTCATCGCCCGAAGCAGCGTCGGCCGCAGCTCCTGACCGAGGCCGAGGGGGATGAAGAACAGCGCCAGCGTCGCGGCGACGACACCGACGGAGTAGCGCTGCTCGACCTTCTCGATGAACAGCTGCGCCCGGGCCTTGGTGGCCGAGGCGTCCTCGACCATGGCAACGATCCGCGCCACCACGGAGTCGGCCGCGGCCCGCTCGACGCGGACCCGCAGCGCCCCGGTGCCGTTCAGGGTGCCGGCGAACACCTCGTCCCCGGCCTCCTTGAGCACCGGGAGCGGCTCACCGGTGATGGAGGCCTGGTCGACCTCGCTGGCCCCCTCCAGGACCTGCCCGTCGGCGCCGACCCGCTCCCCGGGCCGGACCAGGACCACGTCCCCGACCACCAGATCGGCGGTGGCCACTACGTCCTCGGTGTCGTCGTCGAGCAGGCGGCTGGCCTGCTCGGGCGCCAGGTCCAGCAGGGCCCGCACCGAGTCGGCGGTGCGGCGGGTGACGAATGCCTCCAGCGCGCCGGAGGTGGCGAAGATGACGATCAGCAAGGCCCCGTCGAAGACCTGCCCGATCGACGCGGCGACCAGGGCCGCGACGATCATCAGCAGGTCGACGTCCAGGGTCTTCTCCCGTAGTGCCTCCAGCCCGGCCAGGGCTGGCTCCCACCCACCGGTGATGTAGCACGCCAGGTACAGGCCCCACCACACCGGCGGCGGGGCGCCGGCGAGCTGGACCGCCCCGCCCACCGCGAACAGCACAGCGGCGGCGCCCGCCCAGGCCACTTCCGCCATCGACAGCACGCCCCACCAGCGCGACCGCGCGCCGCGCCCGGCAGCGGCGGTCCGGACGGCGTCGCGCGGGCGCGTGGACAGGGTGGAGCTCACGAGTCGCTCCAGGTCACCGACGAGATCAGCATCCGGACACCATACTCACATGAAGAGATGTTCACCCAATCCGCGGTATGCTGCGGCTATGGCTCATGGGGTGGCGGCACGCACGCGCGCGGCGCGCCTGGACTTGGCCGCGGCCAAGTCGGTGGCCGAGACGATGCAGGCCTTGGCCACGCCCAGCCGGCTGCTCATCCTCGGCCGGCTGCGGGAGGGCCCGGCCACGGTCAACGAGCTCGCCGCCGCCGTGGACATGGAACAGTCAGCGGTCTCTCACCAGCTGCGGATGCTGCGCCACCTCGGCCTCGTCGACGGACAACGTCACGGCCGCAGCGTCACCTACGCCCTCTACGACGACCACGTCGCCGAGCTGCTCGACCAAGCCGTCTACCATGCCGAGCACCTCCGGCTCGGCGCCCCAAACCACAGCACCGACTGACGGACCCGCCGCGTCAAGCTGGCTGTTACCAGACCTTCCGGAAATGACGAGCCGGAAACCACCGTGCAAGGCGGAGGTGAGCAGCATGCCTGAGGACGGTCACTCGATCCTGTCGACGATGGTCGCGAGGGCGAGATCGGCGAGCAATGGCAGGGGCGGCTTTCACTGATCGGGTCGTGCAGGCAGGCCATCGTCTGCCGGACGTCCATCGGGTCGAGCTGGTCGCGTCCGCGGTCGGCGGAGCGCGCCATGGGCGCCGACGGAAGCGACGATCCGCCGCGCCAGGAGGACCCCCAGCGCGCCGCAGAGGGCGCCGATCACGATCCCGCCAACGATGTCCGGGACGTGGTGGACGTGCGCGGCCACCCGGGCCAACCCCAGCGCCAGCGCGAGAGCCAGCAGGGCAGCGCCCCACATCCGTCGGGCCGACAGGACCACGACGGCGATCGCGGTGGCCGTCGTCGTGTGGTCGGACGGGAACCCGTTTTCCGCAGCATGGGGGATCAGGGGCGGGCGGCCGTCGACGACGAAGGGTCGCGGGTCGGCCCAGACCGCACCGGCGACCTTGACCGCAACGAGGACGGCAACGGCGGCGATGACCGCGGCGACCGCGAGCTGCAGCTTGCCCTCGCGTGGGGTGAGGAGCCAGGCGACGACGGCGCCCAGCGCCACGGCATACAGGGCATAGTTGGCAACGGCAACGACGAGGGTGTCCACCGGCAAAGTCTGTCCGAGACGGCTGGGCGTTCGCTGGATGTCCGCTGCAGGTGGCACGGGCGCCACGCCCGCGCCGTTAAACTCGGCCCGTGACCCTGCGCCTCTACGACACCGCCGCGCGCGAGCTGCGCGACTTCGTCCCCCTCCGCGAGGGCAGGGCGGGCATGTACATCTGTGGGCTCACGACGCAGGGTGCCCCGCACATCGGGCACGTCCGTTTCGCTGTGGCGTTCGACGTGCTGCGGCGCTGGCTCGAGGTCGGGCACGGCTACGACGTGACGCTGGTGCGCAACGTCACCGACATCGACGACAAGATCCTGCGCAAGTCGGCCGAGCAGGGCATCGAGTGGTTCGCGCTGTCCTACCGCAACGAGCGCCAGACAGCGCAGGCCCTCGACCTGCTCGGGGTCAAGCCGGCGACCTACGAGCCGCGGGCCACCGGCCACATCCCCGAGATGGTCGAGCTGATGGACACCCTCATCGAGCGGGGCCATGCGTATGCCGCGCCCGACGCCAGCGGCGACGTCTACTTCGATGTCCTGTCCTGGAAGGACTACGGCTCGCTGAGCCACCAGTCGCCCGACGACATGACCGCGGCCGAGGACGCCGACCCGCGGGGCAAGAAGGACGCACGCGACTTCGCGCTGTGGAAGGGCCAGAAGGCGGACGAGCCCGCGAGCGCCTCCTGGCAGACCTCCTACGGACCGGGTCGGCCGGGGTGGCACCTCGAGTGCTCCGCGATGGCTCGCAAGTATCTCGGTGACACCTTCGACATCCACGGCGGCGGCATCGACCTGCGCTTTCCGCACCACGAGAACGAGCAGGCCCAGTCGCGCGCTGCCGGGCTCGGGTTCGCGCGGTACTGGCTCCACAACGCGTGGGTCACCGTCAAGGGCCAGAAGATGGGCAAGTCCCTGGGCAACGCCCTCGAGGTGCAGCGGGTCACCCAGGTCGCCAGCCCGCTGGCGGTCCGCTACTACCTCACCTCGGCCCACTACCGCTCGATGATCGAATACCACGAGGGATCCCTGCTCGAGGCGGCGTCGACGGTCGACCGGATCACGGGGTTCCTCGAGCGCGTTGACCGGCTGCGTCCGCTGGACGGCATCGAGGGTGAGCTGCTTGCGGACTTCCGCGAGGCGATGGACGACGACGTCAACGTCTCCGGGGCATTGGCCGTCGTGCACGACACGGTGCGCGCGGGCAACATCGCCCTCGACGACGGGGACGACGAGGCGGCCGTGACTGCGGCTTCATCGGTCGTCGCGATGACCGAGGTGCTCGGCATCAACCCCCTCTCGCCGACGTGGCAGCGCGAGAGCTCGGGCGCGGCGAGCGAGGCCCACGAGGCGCTGGACGTGCTGATCGCCGCCCAGCTCGGGGCCCGGCAGGCAGCGCGCGCGGCCCGCGACTTCGCGGCTGCGGACGCGATCCGCGACCAGCTCACCTCGGCCGGCATCGCCGTCGAGGACACCCCGTCCGGCGCCCGTTGGTCGCTGGCTCGACGCACCGACGCCTGAGAGGCACTTCCATGGCAGGCAACTCCCAGCGCCGAGGCGCCATCCGCAAGAGCGGAAAGGCGGCCTCCGTCGGCTCCGGCGGCCAGCGCCGACGCGGCCTCGAGGGCAAGGGTCCGACCCCCAAGGCGAGCGAGCGCGACTACCACCCCGCGGCCAAGCGGGCCGCCGGGTCGGGCAAACGAGCCAGCGCCCCGGCCGGCCGCGGTGGCCCCGCGCGCAGTGCCCCCGCGCGCAGTGGTGGCGGTCCCCGCAAGGCCAAGGCGTCGTCCGAGGTGGTGGCCGGCCGCAACTCGGTGGTCGAGGCACTGCGCGCGGACGTGCCGGTGACAACGATGTACGTCGCCGGGCGGATCGACTCCGACGACCGCGTGCGCGAGGCGCTCAAGACCGCCACCGAGCGGGGCATCCCGATCCTCGAGACGCCCCGCGGGGAGCTCGACCGACTCACCGACGGGGCCGTCCACCAGGGACTGGCCCTGCAGGTTCCGGCCTACGAATACATCCACCACGGCGACCTGTTCAACCCGCAGGCGCCCGGCATCCCGCTCGTCGTCGCCCTCGACGGGATCACCGACCCGCGCAACCTCGGTGCGATCGTCCGGTCGGTGGCCGCGTTCGGCGGGCACGGAATCGTTGTGCCCGAGCGCCGTTCGGCCGGGATGACGGCCAGCGCGTGGAAGTCCTCGGCCGGCGCCGCCGCACGGGTGCCGGTCGCGAAGGTCTCCAACCTCACCCGCGCCCTCGAGGAGTTCAAGAAGGCCGGCTTCTTCATCCTCGGCCTCGACATGGACGGTGACGTCCAGCTGCCCGGTCTCGAGCTCGCGACCGAGCCGATCGTCATCGTTGTGGGCTCCGAGGGCAAGGGCCTGTCGCGCCTGGTCAGCGAGACCTGCGACCAGATCGTCTCCATCCCCATGGCGTCGACCGTCGAGTCGCTCAACGCCGGGATCGCCGCGGGCGTCACGCTCTACGAGGTCGCCCGCCAGCGCGCCATCCAGCGCTGATCCGGTCAGCGGTCGCTGGGGGGGAACATCGCGACGACGGGCATCTCGACCGTGTCGACGCCGAGGACTGCCTGCTCGTCCGGTTTGGCGGGCAGGACGTTGTCCACGTAGTCGGTGACGGCCTGCTGGACCGACATGTCCGTGCCGGCCCGCTCGGACATGTACCACCGGTGCTCGAGGACCTCGTGGAAGATCTCAGCGGGCTCGAGCTTGCCGGTCAGGCTGCGGGGGACCGCCCGGACGGTGGGCTCGTAGATGCTGACGAGCCAGTCGTGCGCGATGAGCTCCTCGTCCTCGTTCTGGCGGTCGGTCGCGGCGCGGAAGGAGTCGAGGTCATTGAGCAGGCGCCTCGCCTGGTTCTCCTCGACGTCGAGGCCGGTCAGCCGCAACAGCCTCCGGGAGTGGTGCCCGGCGTCGACGACCTTGGGCTGGATCTGGATCGTCGTGCCGCCGATGTCGGTCGACATGGACAGCTCGTCGATGTCGAAGCCGAGGTCGTTGAGCTTGCGGATGCGCTCATCCACCCGCCAGCGGTCGCCGGTCTCGAACCGCTCCTCCTCGGTCAGCTGCGACCAAAGGGAGTGGTAGCGCTCGAGGATGAGGTTGGACACCTCGATCGGTTCGGACGACTCCTCGAGGAAGCCACCGGCCTCGAGGTCCATCAGCTCGCCGGCGATGTTGACCCGGGCGATGTCGAGGTCGTGCGCGCGCTGCCCGTCGGAGAGGCTCGGGTGCAGCTCACCCGTCTCCGCGTCGACGAGGTATGCCGCGAACGCGCCCGCGTCGCGGCGGAAGAGCGTGTTGGACAACGAGACGTCGCCCCACCAGAACCCGGCGAGGTGCAGGCGCACGAGGAGGACGGCGAGGGCGTCGATGAGCCGCCGCGCCGTGTCGGGTCGCAGGTTCTGGCTGTAGAGCGCGCGGTAGGGCAGCGAGAACTGCAGGTGCCGGGTGAGCAGGCAGGCGTCGAGGGGCGTGCCGTCCGCGTCGACCCGCCCGCTGACGATCCCGAACGCCTCGACGCAGGGCAGGTCGAGCCGGCTCAACATCCGGAGCATGTCGTACTCACGTCTTGCGAGGTCGGCCTTGATCTCCTTGACGGCCAGCACCCGACCCGAGACGCGCACGAAGCGGACGACGTGGCGCGAGATGCCGCGGGGCAGCGCGGCGAGGCTCTCGGCCGGCCACTGCTCGAGTGGCACCGACCACGTCAGATCGAGCAGCGCGGGGTCGGGTCGCGCGGTCGTGAGCTGGAGTGCCACGCGGTCATCGTTCCACGGAAACCGGCGCTCGACGTCCCCGGACCACCAGGGAGGCATGCCGGAAGCGGACGGCGCGCACCCGGCATACCCCGATCGCCGTGCAGGACAACGAGAAGGCGACACCCCACCGGGGTGCCGCCTTCTCGTTTTGGGAGCGGCGTCAGGTGCTGATGCGCTCGCCGTTCTCCGTGTTGAAGACGTGGAGGTGGCCCTCCTTGGGGGCGAGGTTGATGACCGACCCCTTCTCCGGGGGCTGGCGGCCGTCGACGCGGGCGATGAACGGCTTGGCGAGCTCGTTGTCACCCTCCGTGGCGACCTGGTGCTCCTTGGTCGAGCCATAGATGTAGGCGTCCGCGCCCAGCTCCTCGACGACGTCGACGGTGATGGGCAGGCCGCTGCCGGAGTCGGCCAGGACGAGGTCCTCGGGACGGACGCCGACGGTGACCGTCCTGCCCGCCTTGGCGAGGTCCGTGCGCGAGATCGGCAGGACCGCGTTGCCGAACTTGACGCCGCCGTCGGTGACCTCGAGCTCGAGGAGGTTCATCGCGGGGGAGCCGATGAACCCGGCCACGAAGACGTTCCTCGGGTGGTCGTACATCCGTCGCGGCGTGTCGCACTGCTGGAGCAGGCCGTCCTTGAGGACGGCGACGCGGTCACCCATCGTCATGGCCTCGACCTGGTCGTGCGTGACGTAGACCGTGGTGACGCCGAGCCGCCGCTGGAGCGAGGCGATCTGCGTGCGGGTCTGGACGCGCAGCTTGGCGTCGAGGTTCGACAGCGGCTCGTCCATGAGGAAGACCTGGGGGCTGCGGACGATGGCACGGCCCATCGCGACGCGCTGGCGCTGGCCACCGGACAGCGCCTTGGGCTTGCGCTCGAGGTAGGGCTCGAGGTCGAGGATCTTCGCCGCTTCCTTGACCCGCTTGGCGATCTCGTCTTTGGAGACGCCGGCGATCTTCAGGGCGAAGCCCATGTTGTCGGCGACGGACATGTGGGGGTAGAGCGCATAGTTCTGGAAGACCATGGCGACGTCGCGGTCCTTGGGGGACAGGTCCGTCACATTGCGGTCGCCGATCCAGATGTCACCGCCGTTGACCTCTTCGAGCCCGGCGAGCATCCGCAGGCTGGTGGACTTGCCACAGCCGGAGGGACCGACCAGAACGAGGAACTCGCCGTCTGCGATGTCGATGTTGAGCTTGTCGACCGAGGGCGTGTCGTTGCCGGGATAGATCCGGCTTGCGTTGTCGAACTTGACTGTTGCCATGGTGAGTCAGCCTTCCTTCACCGGCAGGAACGTGCCGGACGATCCGTTGTAAAGGGTGAGATGTTGCACCGTTGCGCAGTTGTGCCCGACGGTAGTGGGCATCATGCCCCATGTTCACTGCCCACGGCTAGGGTTCGGCACTGTGAGTTTGGCGGTCAGGGACTGAAGGTTCGCGGCCGTTATGAAAACGTGTTCTGCAAGTTTTTGCAGAAACCTGGCGAAGTCGTGCAAGAACTTGCTACGTTGCCTTCACTTTCATGGGTTCGCTGTAGGGCTGCCCGAAGCAATCGCTAGGAGAACTACATGCACAAGCGTGCGATGGGTGCAGCGGCCGTCACCGGCGTCGCGGCACTGCTCATGAGCGCCTGCGGTGGGGCCACGACCCAAACCGCCAGCCCGTCCAAGTCGGCCACGGCAACGGCAACGGCAACGGCAACGACGGCTGCGCCCGCGCCGAGCAAGACC
>NZ_JBKJPP010000026.1:0-41128 GCF_046595215.1 Lapillicoccus sp.
TGCTCTCGGCCTTGAGCACCGGGCAGCCCTCGTAGAACGACGAGAACGTCTGGGCGAGGTCGAAGAGGTAGCCGCACAGCCGGTGCGGCTCGAGGGTGTCCCCGACCTGCGTGACGACGGAGCCGAACTCGAGCAGGGCGAGGGCAAGGGCCCGCTCCTCCGGCTCACGCACGACGATCCCCCGAGGCAGGCCCTCGGCGGGTGTGACGTCGAGCGCCGCCGACCGGAAGATCGAGCGGATCCGGGCTGCTGCGTACTGCAGGTAGGGCCCGGTGTTGCCGGTGAGGGCGAGCATCCGGTCGAGGTCGAAGACGTACTCGCTGTCGTGCGCGACGGACAGGTCGGCATACTTCACCGCACCGATCCCGATCTGCGGGGCGATCGCCGCGCGGACGGACTCGTCGAGGTCCGGTCTGGCCGCGTCGATGACCCGCCGGGCGTTGGAGACGGCGTCGTCGAGCAGCGCCATGAGCCGCGGCGGCGCGCCCGACCGGGTCTTGAGGATCTTGCGGTCTTCACCCAAGACGTTGCCGACCTGCACGTGGACGGCCCGCACGTCGTCGGTCAGCCAGCCGGCCTTGCGCGCCGCATCCCAGACCATGTTGAGGTGAAGGGCCTGGGTGGCGCCGACGACGTAGAGCGCCCGGTCCGCGTGCAGCTTCTCGGTCCGGTAGCGGATCGTCGCGAGGTCCGAGGTGCCGTAGCCGTAGCCGCCGTCCGACTTGCGGATGATGAGCGGCACCGGCTTGCCCTCCCGCCCGGTGTAGCCGTCGAGGAAGACGCACAGGGCTCCCTCGCTCATCGTCGCGATGCCCCGGGACTCGAGCTCGTGGCAGATGCCGGCCAGCTCGTCGTTGTACATCGACTCGCCGGCGAGGTCCTCGTCGGTGAGGGTCACGCCCAGGACCCCGTAGATCCGGTTGAAGTAGTGCCTCGAGAGGTCGACGAGCTCGGCCCAGAGGCGCAGCGTCTCGACGTCGCCGCTCTGGAGGGAGACGACCCGGGCCCTGGCCCGCACCGCAAAGGACTCGTCGCCGTCGAACTTCGCCCGGGCGCCCTGGTAGAACGCGTTGGGGTCCGTCTCGAGGACCGTGGCGGCGGCGGAACCCTCGCCGACGTCGAGGAGGTGCTCGATCAGCATCCCGAACGGCGTCCCCCAGTCGCCGATGTGGTTCTGCCGGATGACGTGGTGCCCGAGGTGCTCCAGCGTCCGGGCCAGGGAGTCACCGACGACCGTCGTGCGAAGGTGCCCGACGTGCATCTCCTTCGCGACGTTGGGCGAGGAGTAGTCGATGGGGATGTCCTCCCGGTCCTGGACGGGCACCCCGAGCCGCGCGTCCCCGGCCACGCGCTGCACCTCGCCCGCCACCCAGGCATCGGTCAGCCGCAGGTTGATGAACCCCGGGCCGCTGACCTCGGGTGGCTCACAGATCCCGTCGAGCCCGAGGTGCTGCACGATCTGGTCGGCGACGTCCCGCGGCGGCATACCGAGCCTCTTCGCCAGGGCGAGTGCCGCGTTGGCCTGCAGGTCGGCGTCGTGGCCCCCGACCGCTCGGCCCGGGGCGGCACGGCTCGGACGCAGCACCGGGTCGGCGTCGCGGTAGTCCTCGCCGAAGGCGGCGGCGATGGCGGCGGTGACCCTGGGGGCGAGCACGTCGGCGGGGGAAGACATGGCCCAAGGCTATGGGCAGTCTGACCGTTCGGATGATGCGCCCTCACCACCGCGGATCGCACACTGGCGCCATGAGTGACGAGTGGGAGGTCCCGGCTCCGGTGCCCGCTGCGAGCGACCGCTTCCCGGTCGGCGCGGCGGCGGGCTGGCGGACCGACCCGTTCGACGCATCACTCATGCGCCGGTGGGACGGACGCCACTGGAGCGAAGAGGTCCGGCCGCCCGACCAGGTGCCCGACTCGCGCGCCGGGGTGCGCGCTGCTCGTGCCGCGACCCGGTCCGGAGGTCACGCCGGCCTGCGGGTGGTCGCCTTCCTCGCCCAGACCGCCCTGGTGACCTACGTCCTCGTCCGCGCGGGCGGCCTCCTCTGGGGGCTGCACGCCTGGACCAAGGTCGAGGTCTGGGCCCTGCAGCCCGACTCCCTCATCGCGAGCGAGGCCGAGGACTTCGTCCGCACGTCCCTCACCGTGACGGGTGTCGCGCTGCTCGCGTCGGCCCTCAGCGGCCTCTTCTTCTTCGTCTGGCAGTGGGTCGCCTACACCGACCCGGCGCTCGACCGGACGTTGCTGCGCCACTCCACCCCGGCGGCCCTGCTCGGCTGGGTCATCCCCGTGGTGGGCCTGTGGTGGCCGGCCCAGGCGATCAACGACCTGTGGCACGCCTCGGACCCCGACCGGGAGCCGGACGACCCCTCTCGCCACCTCCCCCCAGCCGTCACCTTGTGGTGGCTCTGCGCCCTCGGTGGGCCGGTTGCGGCGCTGGGTCTCTACGGAGCCTCGCGGGTCGTCGCAGCCTCCCCTGCGGGGGCCCTGCGCTGGTCGGTCCTGTCCGGTCTGGCCGGCGGGTTCTCCGGACTCGTCGGCGCGGTCGCCCTGATGGTGATCGTGGCCCGGATCACGAACCACCTCCGCGGCCGGGTGCCGGGGTCGGCGTCCGACGCGGCAACCGACCACCCCGCCGCCCTCGCGGCCCACTGATCACACGGCATACCTCACGAGGCGGGGGAGGTATGCCGTGTGTCAGGTCCCCGCCGCCAACCCGAGGTCCGCCACGGACTTCTCGCGCATCTCGACCTTGCGCACCTTGCCCGTGACGGTCATCGGGAACTCGTCGACGATCGTGACGTACCGCGGGATCTTGTAGTGCGCCAGCTTGCCGGACGCGAAGGCCCGCAGGGACTCGGCGGTGACCGGCTCGGCGCCGTCCTTCATCCGCACCCAGGCGCAGAGCTCCTCGCCGTACCGCTCGTCGGGGACGCCGATCACCTGGGCGTCGAGGATGTCGGGGTGGGTGTAGAGGAACTCTTCGATCTCGCGGGGGTAGACGTTCTCGCCGCCGCGGATGACCATGTCCTTGATCCGGCCGGTGATCTGGACGTAGCCGTCGTCGTCCATCACGGCGATGTCCCCCGTGTGCATCCAGCCGTCCTGCAGCGCCTCGTCGGTCTTCTCCTGCTGGGCCCAGTAGCCGAGCATCACCGAGTAGCCCTTGGTGACGAACTCCCCCGCCGTGCCCCGGGGCACCGTCTCGTCAGTGGTCGGGTCGACGACCTTGATCTCGAGCTGCGGCCCGACCCGCCCGACGGTCCCGACCATCCGCTCGAAGGAGTCGTCGGTGCGGGTCTGGGTCGACACCGGCGATGTCTCCGTCATGCCGTAACAGATCGTCATCTGCTCGATGCCCGCGGCGATGAGCTTCTTCATCAGCTCCGCCGGGCAGGGTGAGCCGGCCATGATCCCCGTGCGCACGGCCGACAGGTCGTAGTCGGCAAAGTTCGGCAGGGCCCACTCGGCGATGAACATCGTCGGGACCCCGTAGAGCGAGGTCGCTTTCTCGTCCTGGGTCGCCTGGAGCGTTGCGGCGGGGTCGAACCCGGGCGCCGGGATGATCATCGCGGCGCCGTGGGTGGTGCAGGCGAGGTTGCCCATGACCATGCCGAAGCAGTGGTAGAACGGGACCGGGATGCACACCCGGTCCTGCTCCGTGTAGCGGCAGAGCTCGCCGACGAAGAACCCGTTGTTCAGGATGTTGCGGTGACTCAGTGTCGCGCCCTTGGGGAATCCCGTTGTGCCAGAGGTGTACTGGATGTTGATCGCGTCGTTGTTGTCGAGACCCGCCTGGATCTGCGCGAGCTGCTCGGGGGAGACGCCTGCGCCGCCCGCGACGAGCGCGTCCCAGCTGGGCGTCCCGATGAGGACGACCTGATCGAGCCCCGTGACGGTGCCCCGGACCTGCTCGATCATCGCCGCGTAGTCGCTCGTCCGGAACGACGGGGCCGCGATGATCATCCTGATGCCCGCCTGGCCCAGGACGAACTCGAGCTCGTGGGTGCGGTAGGACGGGTTGATGTTGACCAGGATCGCGCCCATCTTCGCGGTGGCGTACTGCACCAGGACCCACTCGGCGCAGTTCGGCGCCCAGATGCCCACGCGGTCGCCCTTGCCGATCCCCGCCGCCACGAGCCCCCGTGCCAGCTGCGCCACGTCCCGGGCCAGCTCCGCATAGGTCCACCGTCGGCCCTGGTGGACGTCGACCAGTGCCTCGCGGTCGGCAAACCTCGCGACGGTCGCGTCGAAGTCGTCCCCGATCGTCGTCTCGAGCAGTGGGACGTCGGTCTCACCGCTGGTGTGCGACAGGGCTGGTGCGGACATCGACGGCCTCCAGGGCGTACGGCGAACGGGCGAGTCCCCGCAGTCCACTACCAAACGAGGGGGCAGGGCAAGAGCCGACCTGCACGACGACCTGCGGAGAAGCTTGGTCTCACGTCACGAAGTGGTCACGATCAGGTGTGCCCGGGGTGACATAAGCCCCATCGGGTCCAAGACTCGCGGACAGTGCGCTCCTGATCGGGAGCCGTCGCGGAAGGAAATTCACCGGTGAGCCATCACTCAGCGCAGGCCAGGGCACCACGAGCCAGACCAGGACGGACCAGACGGGCGATGACGGCGGCCGCGGTGGCGGGACTCGCCGTCGGCGTGCTCGTCACGGGGACCCCAGCCGCCAACGCTGCGGGCGGCGACACCACCAACCCGGTGCCAGTGGACAGCAGCGGTCCCGCAGCGGGCAGCGCCGGCCCGGCCAAGGCGAGCGACTCGGGCGACAAGCTGGGCACCCACGACCAGGAGCTCCTGGCCAGCGCGAAGGCGAACAAGGAGCCCAGGGTCACCCTCCTGATCGCCGCCGACAAGGGCAGCACGGACACCGTCGCGACCCAGGTCAAGGCGCTCGGTGGCACCGTGGCCAAGCGGGTGGACGCCGTCGGCTACATCAAGGCCGTCGTTCCCACCGACTCCGTCACGAAGGCTGCCAGGATCCCCGGGATCGCCGCGCTCGACCTCAACGAGTCGGTCCCGCTCGACGACCCCCGCCCGGACGGCGCAGCCACTCCCGGCGGGCGGGCCACCGCGCTGGCCCCCGCTCCCGGTGCCACCACGCCGGCCAGCAACCCCTACCTGCCGACGAACGAGACCGGATCGGTCGCGTTCAAGGCGCAGCACCCCGAGTGGGACGGTCGCGGCACGACGATCGGCATCCTCGACTCCGGCGTCGACCTCGACAACCCGGCCCTGCAGACGACCTCGACGGGCCAGCGCAAGATCGTCGACTGGGTCACGGCCACCGACCCCGTGTTCGACGGCGACCGCACCTGGCGCCCCATGACCACGAGCGTGACGGGCCCGGCCTTCACGATCAGCGGACGCCCCTACACGGGCCCCACAGGCACGTTCATGGTGAGCCGGTTCTCCGAGTCGATCACCGCTGCCTCCCAGTTCGGCGGCGACGTCAACCGCGACGGGGACAAGAGCGACACCTTCGGCGTCCTCTACGACCCCGCGACCAAGGACATCCGGGTCGACTCCGACGACGACGGCAACTTCACCAACAACCCGGTGATGCGGCCCTACAACGAGAAAGACGATGTCGGTCACTTCGGCGTCGACAAGCCGGAGACGGCCGTGCGCGAGCAGGTCCCCTTCGTCGTCGAGTACCGCACCGGTGTTGACGCGACAGCCATCGGCCTGCCCGCCTCGACCGACTATGTCAACATCGGCATCATCGAGGACGAGCACGGCTCCCACGTGGCGGGCATCGCGGCCGCCAACGACATGTTCGACAACGCGGCCTATGACGGTCAGGCGCCAGGGGCGAAGATCGTCTCCTCCCGGGCGTGCACCTGGGGGGGCGGCTGCACGGCGGCCGCACTGACGGACGGGATGATCGACCTCGTCGTCAACCGCCGCGTCGACGTCGTCAACATGTCGATCGGTGGCCTGCCGGCCCTCAACGACGCCAACAACGCCCGGGCCAGGCTCTATGACCGACTGATCAACGACTTCGGTGTGCAGCTGTTCATCTCGGCCGGCAACTCCGGCTCGGGCGTCAACACCATCGGCGACCCGTCGGTCGCCACGGACGTCGTCTCGGTCGCGGCCAGCATCAGCAAGGAGACCTGGCTCGCCAACTACGGCTCCGTCGTCCAGGACAAGCTCGACGTCATGCCCTTCAGCTCACGAGGGCCGCGCGAGGACGGCGGGTTCAAGCCCAACATCACCGCTCCCGGCGCCGCGATCTCGACGATCCAGCTCTGGCTCCCCGGAATGCCGGTCAAGGAGGCGGGCTACGACCTGCCTCCCGGCACCGCGATGCTCCAGGGCACCTCGATGGCGTCGCCGCAGGCCGCCGGCGCCGCCGCGCTGCTCCTCTCCGCGGCTCGGGCCAATGACCTCGGCGTGACTCCCGCGCAGCTGCGGCAGTCGATCTACTCGTCGGCGGCATTCGAGAAGGACATTCCCGCCCATGCGCAGGGCAACGGGTTCTTCGACGTCCCCGGCGCCTGGAGGCTGCTCAAGGACAACCCGGAGACCCGCACGTTCACCTCGAGCGCCCCGGTCTGCACCCCGCTCGCCGGATTCCTCGCGACACCTGGCCGGGGTGAGGGCATCTACAACCGCTGCGCCTCCACCGACGGTGGCCAGAAGCCGGGTCAGAGCAGGACCTATGCGGTCACGCTGACCCGGACCAGCGGCCCGGTCCAGGCGATCCCCCACAAGATCACCTGGGTCGGGGACAAGGACGCCTTCCGGTCCGACGAGAAGGTGTCATTGCCCCTCAACCGGCCGGTGACCGTCAGGGTAGACGTCAAGGGCGCCGCCGGGGCCCACAGTGCGATCATGCAGGTTGACGACCCCGGGACCAGGGGGGTCGACCACGCCCTGCTCAACACCGTCATCGTGTCGAACGACCTGGTGACGCCGGGCTTCGGCCACGCCGCGGGTGGCACCAACGAGCGCAACCACACGCAGTCCTTCTTCGTCACCGTCCCCCCGGGCGCGGCGGCCCTGCAGGTCAACCTCGGGGGCATCGCGACCGGCTCCCAGACCCGCTTCATCGCGATCAACCCCTACGGCCTCCCCGCCGACCCGACCTCGACGACGGGCTGCTACCTCAACTACGTCAACCCGGCAAACACCTGCAAGCCGGACGAGCGCTCTTACGAAAACCCCCTCCCCGGGGTGTGGGAGATCGAGGTCGAGGCCCGGCGCACGTCGCCCTCGCTGAACAACCCCTTCCAGATCCGGACCGCCGTCCAGGGCGTCACCGTCTCGCCGAAGACGGTCACCCTGCCGAGCGTCAGAGCCGGGGTCGCGACCCCTGTGTCGTGGACCCTGAAGAACACCTTCGCTCCCGTGACGGTCAGTGGCCAGGGCGGCCCGCTAGGGAGCGCGGTGGTGCAGCGACCGACCATCGCTGACAAGGTCTCGCAGACCCGCACCGTCGACGTCCCGGCCGGGGCCTCACGCTTCGACGCGGCGATCAACAACCCCAGTGACCCCGGGGCCGACCTCGACCTCTTCGTCGTGAAGGACGGCGTCCTGGTCGGCCAGTCCGCCGACGGTGACTCTGACGAGTCGGTGTCGTTGAAGAATCCGGTGGCCGGGACCTACACGGTCGTCGTCGACGGCTACGCGGTGCCCTCGGGATCGACGCAGTTCGACTACCGGGACGTCTTCTACTCCGCCGCCCTCGGCTCGTTGACGGCTCCTGCCGCCAGCCTGACGCTGGCCAACGGAGCGAGCGCCACGCTCACCGGTGCGGTCACGGCCCTGTCGTCGCCCGCTGCCGGCCGGCAGCTGTTCGGGGACCTGACCGTCGTCACCGACCAGGGCGCGGTCGTCGGTCGCGGCTCGGTCCTGATCGGGGCGGTCAGCTGAGCGACCCGTCCCCCGATGAGCCCGCCCCCGATCCTCGGGGCGGGCTCATCCGCGTCGGCCACGCCCGGCATAGAGGCCTGCCCCCGCGGGGCCCACGGGAACGGTCGGTCGTTGTCTGGTGTCCTAGGGGTATGACCCCACCCGCCCTGCGCCGAGCCATCGGCATCAGCCTGATCCTCCTGGTGCCATCGGCGTGTGGAACAGCGTCGGTCAGCCCGTCGCCGCCACCCTCGCAGACCGAGTCGGCCACGGCTCAGACCCTGCCGACCGCCCCGGCACCGACCGTCCCGCAAGCCCCGTCGAGCTCGCGAGCGGTGCCACCTCCGACCGCACCGGGTCCCTTCCCCACCGGGCCGGTCCCACCGACCTCACCGACCCCGCCGAGTCAGGGCTCACCGACCAAGGGCACGACCACCGTCACCGGGATCCCGGAGCCCGGTGTCGAGGCGAGCTGCCTGATCCTGGGCGGCTACCAGCTCACCGGGGGCGACCACACGCTGCTGACGTCCGGGCAGTCGGTGACCGTGACTGGGCACCCGGACCCGAGCCTGGCGTCGTTCTGCCAGCAGGGCGTCATCCTCGTCGTCGAGTCGGTGCGACTCAGCGGCTGACCCGTCCTTGGTTCATCCCGGCGGCGCCGACCCCGGCGAGGAGAGCGTGACGACCAGGTCGGCACGCCTCCGCGTCCGCAGCACGCGGTCGGCGTTGGCCTGGTCCGGCCCCAGGGCCCACGACTGCGCCGCGGCACGCGGTTTGCCGAACGCCACGTGACGAGACACCAGGCGGCGCTGGCGTTCGGGGTCGTCGAGGTCGACGAACCAGACCTCGTCGAGCCGTTCCCGGACGCGGGCCCACGGATCCGCATCGAGGAGCAGGTAGTTGCCCTCGGTGACGACGAGCCGATGGGAGGGCTCGACGGCGATCGCTGCCGCGATCGGCTGCTCGAGATCGCGCTCGAAGCCGGGAGCGAAGACGGTGTGCCCGTCGTCGGCGAGGATCCTCTCGAGTGCCGCGAGATAGCCGTGAGCGTCGAAGGTCTCCGGCGCCCCCTTGCGGCTGCGCAGGCCCAGCGCGTCGAGCTGGACGTCGGCGAGGTGGAAACCATCCATCGGGAGGTGGACGACGGACTCCCCGCCGCTCCCGGCCTGCGGGTCCGGCTGCAGGGCGGCGACCAGGGCCCGGGCCAGGGTCGTCTTGCCGGCTCCGGGTGCGCCCGCGATGCCCAGGATCGCCCGGCGGCCGTCCTGGACCAGGGAGGCCGCGCGGGTGACCAGGGAGGCGAGGGTGACGGGGTCGACGGGGTCGACCTGGGCGACGGGGGTGGACGGCATACGGGCCATTCTGTCGGCGTCGGCGTCGGCGTCGGTGCCGGTCAGCGGTCGGTGACCCGAGTTGACAGGGAATACCTGATGGACCAAGATGATTGAAAGTTCAACAAGCCACCCACCACCAAAGGATCGTCATGGGCCTCTTCTCCCGTAGGACCGACACCAACACCGCCGACGCCGGCGCTGTCGCCGTGCTCGACCACACCGACTTCGACGCCGCCACGAAGGCCGTCGGCGACACGACCGGTGACTACGTCATCGACCCGACCCACTCGCGGATTGGCTTCTCGGCCCGCCACGCGATGGTCACCACCGTCCGTGGCCAGTTCGACCAGTTCGAGGGCACCGCCCACATCGACGCCGCCAACCCCGCCGCCTCCAGCGTCTCCATCACGATCAAGGCCGCCAGCGTCACCACCGGCCAGGAGCAGCGCGACGGTCACCTCAAGACCCCCGACTTCTTCGACATCGAGAACTACTCCGCCATGACCTTCGTCTCCACCTCGGTCGAGCGCGACGGCGCCGACTGGTCCATCACCGGTGACCTGACGATCAACGCCACGACCCGCCCGGTCACCATCGTGTTCGAGGAGAACGGCTCCGCAAAGGATCCCTACGGCAACCTGCGCGTCGGGTTCGAGGGCGGCACGACGATCAACCGCACCGACTGGGGCCTGAGCTTCAACGCGGCGCTCGAGACCGGTGGCGTCCTCGTGAGCGAGAAGATCAAGCTTGAGTTCGACGTCTCCGCCATCAAGAGCGCCGTCTGACCAGGAGCACCGTCTGACCCGAGCCAGCTGGCCGCGGAGGCGGTCGACCCGGCGGGGCCGTCCTCTCGAGGACGGCCCCGTCGTCGTCGATGGGCCGGCCGGGTCAGCCCTGCTTGTTCTCGAGGGCGACCAGGACGCCAGCAAGGGCAAAGTGCTTGTTGGACCCCAGCTTGCGGACCGTGTCGATCCCGAACTTCTCCTTCAGCACCGCGTCGTGCGCCTCGGTCAGCCCGGCCAGGGCTGACGGGGGTGCGTCGAGGATCTCCTTGACACTCTTGTTCTCATAGGCCTTGTCGAGCCCCTTGGAGAGATCAGCCTGAACTGCCATTCGAGCCTCCGATGTTGGCCCCGCCGGTCGCCGGGCACCGACCCATCGTGGTGCGGGTCGAGGTGGCAGGCAAGGACTCGCGGCTGACGATCTGCTCCGAGTCACGTGATCGGGCGTCGTCGACCCCCGGTCCGTCCTCGAAGGCGCCTCAGTCGGCGTCGGTGCGCCGACCCGCGAGCCTGCGGGACCACAGGGTGCCGGCCAGCATGAGCAGCAGCAGGGCCGCGCCGGCGAGCGCCACCCGGGAGGGGCTTTGCAGTCCGTAGGCCCCGACGGCGACGTACGCGAGCGTGCCGGGGAGGATCCCGATTCCGGTTCCCACGGCATACGCGCGCCAACGCACCCCACAGAGGCCCGCGACGTAGTTGACCACCGTGAACGGGGCCACCGGCACCAACCTGATCGCGACGATCGAGGCCACCCCGTGGTGGGCCAGCAGGGCCTCGACCCTGGCCCGGTGGCGCCCGGTGAGCCGGTCCAGCGCTCGGCCGTCGACGGCCCGGGCGATGAGGAACGAG
This sequence comes from Lapillicoccus sp., assembly GCF_046595215.1. Taxonomy (NCBI): domain Bacteria; kingdom Bacillati; phylum Actinomycetota; class Actinomycetes; order Micrococcales; family Intrasporangiaceae; genus Lapillicoccus; species Lapillicoccus sp. The sequence continues at coordinate 10,829 of NZ_JBKJPP010000026.1, forward strand.
ACCAGCGCACCGACCATCGCCGCCACCCAGACCAGGGCCAGGCCCGCGCCGAGCCCGAACAGGGCGCCCGCGAGAGCGGACAGGACGTTCTTGGGCACCGGAAAGAGCGTCAGCCCGGCATAGCCGACCATGAAGACCACCGGAGCCATCGGTCCCGCCGCGCGGGTCGCGTCGCGCAGCCGGCTCGCGTCGAGCAGACCGAGATGCCACAAGGCGAGCGAGCCCACGAGCACCGCCACAGCCAGTGCGACCATCCGCAGCCACGGGGCAGGTCGGCGGCGGGGGCTCACAGGCGACGACGATGTCACACCTCGGGGGTGACCCTGGCTGCCCGACCCGTGCAGGGCGGGGGCAGGATGACCACCATGGCCACGTCGGGCAGTCCCCGCACACCACCGCCGGTCTCCCCGAGGGCGCCAGCGCTGCGCGGGCCCGTGATGATGAACCAGGACTGGCGTGACCTGACCTTCATCCACTGGGCCGTCGAACCCCGGCGGCTGCAGCGGTTCATGCCGCCCGGCGTGCGCCCGGACACCTTCGAGGGCCGGAGCCATGTCGGGCTGATCCCGTTCCGGATGGTCGACGCCGGGTTCCAGCGGGGGCCGGGGGTGCCGTGGGCGGGCACGTTCCTGGAGACCAACGTCCGGCTCTACTCCGTCGACGAGACCGGTCGGCGCGGGATCGTCTTCCTCAGCCTCGACACCGACCGCTCGCTCGTCGTGGCAGGCGCACGGCTGGCCTTCGGGCTGCCCTACCGGTGGGCCCGGATGCGGCACCATGCCACCAGCGACGGGGTCCACCGCTACGAGTCGCGGCTGCGTGGGCCGGGACGCCCGGCCGCCACCCGGATCACCGTCGGGGTGGGCCGGGCGCGGGAGGCCACCGGACTGGACGAGTTCCTCACTGCGCGATGGGGACTGCACGTCCGACACCTCGGCCGCACGCTCTACGTGCCCAACGCCCACCCCGCCTGGCCCCTGCGAGACGCGGAGCTGCTGGATCTCGACGACGGCCTGGTGCGCTCGGTCGGGCTGGGCGACCTCGCGACGAGGGCTCCGGACCACGTGGCGTTCAGTGCGGGCGTGCACACCGAGTTCGGGCTGCCCCGGACGTCGTGACGCCGACGACGACGCCACGGCCGACCCGCCGACGTGGGTGGCGTTGGTGGCGTTGGTGGCGTTGGTGGCGAGACGACTGGTGCTGGCGAGGACCGAGCCCGTGGCACCATGTCCACGTGGAGCTGCAGTCGGTCGGTGACGTCGCTGCCCGTCTGGGCGTGGCTCCGTCGACGGTCCGGATGTGGGGCCAGCGCTACGGTCTCGACGCGTCGGCCCGATCCGCTGGTGGTCATCGCCGGTTCACGCCGGAGGACGTGTCCCTGCTTGACCGGTTCCATCGTGCCGTGATTGCCGGCGACACTCCGATGGACGCCGCCCGCGCTCTCACCGGCCGCCAGCCCTCCCCGAGTCGAGGGAGCGGGGGCCCCGGCGGCGCCGTGCTGGCCGTCCCAGGTGCCGGTCGCCAGGCCCGAGGACTGGCTCGCGCAGCCTCGAGACTGGACGAGATGGCCGTGGAGGACGCGGTCCTCGAGGCCCTGCGCGTCGACGGGACCGTCACGGTGTGGGACGACGTGGTCCGCCCGCTCCTGGTGGCGGCCGGCGATCACTGGCAGCACACCGGACTGGGGATCGAGATCGAGCACCTGCTGACGCAGGCGATCAGCACCGCCTTCGTGCGCCACGTCGGTGAGCTGCCGGAAGTTGCACGAGACCGACCAGTGCTGTTGGCGGGTGGACCGCACGAGGAACACATTCTCGCCTTGCACGCTGTCCGGGCGGGCCTGACCGAGCAGCAGGTGCCGTCCCGCCTGCTGGGTCCGCGCACTCCCTTGACGGCCTTGGCTGCAGCCACGCACCGCACCCGGGCACCAGCAGTGCTGATCTGGATGAGCCTGAAAGACGAGGCAGCAGAGACGGATCTAGGACTGGTCACGTCCTCTCACCGCCGCCTGCACCTCTTCCTCGGCGGCTCAGGATGGGAAGGCGTGACCAGTCCTCACGCCACGACCGCCGTGAGTCTCGCCGATGCGATCGACAGGCTCGGATCCGCGTGGCAAGCACGGCCAGCGGGCAGACTCTCTGCGGGGTGATTCAACAAAATTTACACAAGTTCTGGTCTTGGGGCCCATCTGGGCATACCATGACGGAAGATCCGCCGGTGTGGCGGGCAGCCACCAGGCGGCCAGCTGGCCGCGTTCTCCGGGAGTGCTCATGAACCCCGCCGTCTCAGGCATTGACATCTCGTCGCTGACCGCGAGCCAGTTCGCCACGGTCTACAACCTCTTTTCGCTGGTCATCGCCTCCATGGTCTTCACGGCGCTGTACCTGCTCCTGTCCCGGGGCCGGGTCGCGCCCCGGTATCGAAACGCGCTCGTCGTGTCGGCCACCGTGTGTGGGATCGCGGCGTACCACTACTTCCGAATCTTCGACAACCTCAAGGCGAGCTACCCACCGGGCGACACCGTCGGCGCAGCCCACGCCCTCAGCAACGTCGAGTTCAACGAGGCCTACCGATATGTGGACTGGCTGCTGACCGTGCCGCTGCTGCTGGTGGAGACCATCGCGGTCATGGCTCTCGGCAGGGCAGCGTCCCGGTCCCTACTGTGGAAGCTCGTTCCGGCCTCGGCGCTGATGATCCTGCTGGGCTACCCGGGCGAGATCGCCGCGAGCACGGGCGCACGAGCCGTCTGGGGAGGCCTGTCGACCATTCCGTTCCTCTACCTCCTCTACGTGCTGTTCATCGAGCTCTCCCGCTCGCTGGGCCGTCAACCCGAGGAGGTTCGGACCAGCATCAAACGGCTGCGCATCTCGCTGCTGGCGTTGTGGGGCGTCTATCCCATCGCCTATCTCTTTCCCATCATCGGAGGCGACTTCTTCGGCGGGGCCAACGGATTTGTGCTTCGCCAGGCGGGCTACAGCCTCGCGGACATCTTCGCCAAGGCGGCCTACGGCCTCGTGATCTACAAGATCGCGCGCGTCAAGAGCGGTATCGAGGACAGCCAGTACGACGACGACCACGACGACCACGCCAGCGTGGCCCCGACGTCGCGCAAGCAGCGCGATCGCATTCCGTCAGCGGCCTGACCGGCTCCGCTCGTGACCGTGCTCCATCGGGCAGCCACCCCTTCACAGGGGTGGCTGCACCGGCCCGGACCCGTGGCGCTGCGCGATGTGAGCCCCTTGACCTGGATCCCGGTGGCCGCGGCCACGGCACTGCTCGTCCTCACCCTCGCCGCGGAGCCCGCCGCTACCTCACTGGCACTGCCGATCGCGGTCGTCGGCGGGCTCCTCGGGCTACCCCACGGAGCCGTCGACCACCTCCTCCCGCGATGGCTGGAGAGCGGTCGGCGCCCCGGGTCCGCCCCCTCCAGTCGGTTCAGCCGGTCCAGGATCCTTCGGGAGTCGGGCTTCGTCCTGCTATACGTGATCTCGGCCGCCGCGGCGAGCGCCGCCCTCATCCTCGCCCCCACACCGACGCTGACGGCCTTCCTCGTGCTCTCGGCGGCGCACTTCGGCTGGGGCGAGGTCGTCACCGGGGCCGAGCGGGGTGAACGAGCAGCGCACGTGGGGCCCGACTCACTGCTCGTCGCTCTCGCGTTCGGGCTGGTCACGGTGGGTCTCCTGGTGTGGGGGCACCCCGACTCGACCGACCCCTACCTGAGGGCGATGTCACCGGTCGTCGCCGATGCGGTCGCGGCCAGTCGCGGCGTCGGTGTCACGTTGACCATGACGAGCGTCGTCGTCGCCCTGGTGGTCCTTTCGGCGCAACGCCGGACCCTCGATGCGGCGGAGCTGGCCCTGCTCACAGCGGTGTTCGTCGTCTGCCCTCCCCTGGCGGCGTTCGGGGTGTACTTCGGGCTGTGGCACGCCGTGCGCTACAGCGGCCGGCTGCTCGACCTCGTGCGCGCGGACCACGGGCGCAGCGAACGACCCGATACCGGCTGGGGGCCCGCCTGCTCCCACCTCGCCCGCCTGTCGGGCTGGCCCACCGCCGTCGCCCTCGCCGGGATCGTCGCGATCTGGGCGCTGCGTGACGTGGCGAGCCTGCAGGCCGTCGTGTCCGTGCTCCTCGCCGTGACCTTCCCTCATGCGGCCGTCGTGGCCAGGCTCGACCAGCGGCAGGAGCGACGAGACGGATGACCTCCGCTGGGCGGACGTCGTGAGCGCACCCTCGCTATGTTCGTGCACATGACCTCACGACCGCCGCTGCCCCCGTTCGACGCCGAGACCGCCGCCCAGAAGGTCCAGGCAGCCGAAGACGCCTGGAACACCCACGACCCGCACCGGGTCTCGCTCGCCTACACCGAGGACTCGGTCTGGCGCAACCGCGACGAGTCCATCATCGGCCGGGCCCGGATCGTGGACTTCCTCACGACCAAGTGGGAACGCGAGCTCGACTACGTGCTGCGCAAGGGCCTCTGGGCATTCTGGGAAGACCGGATCGCGGTCCGCTTCCAGTACGAATGGCACGACGCGGCCGGGCAGTGGTTTCGCAGCTACGGCAACGAGCTCTGGGAGTTCGACGGTGACGGGCTGATGCGTCGGCGTGAGGCCAGCATCAACGACCGCCCGATCAGCAGCTCCGAGCGCCGTTTCTTCGGACCCCGCACCCCGGAGGAGCACGGACGGGACTTTCCCGTCCACTGACGACCCGGGACTACTTGTCGCGCAGCGCGAACCAGATCGCTCGAGCGGGGACGGCACCCTCGTTGGCCCAGTGGTGCGGCTGGTCCCCGATGAAGTGCAGCGAGTCGCCCGCTGCGAGCTCGAACCTGTTCCCGGCGATGTCGACGACCATGGCGCCCTCCGTGACGTAGACGAGTTCCTCGCCGGGGTGGGTCAGCAGCTTCGCGCCGCTGCTCGCGCCGGGATCGACGGTGGCCACCGCGGCCGCCCCACGGAACTGGGCGTAGGGCCCGGAGATCCCGGCCAGGTGCAGGCCCCGGTGCGGCGTGAAGACCTTGGCGCGATGTCCGGCCGTCGTCATCGTCGCGAGCTCGGGTGGGTCCTCGTCATGGTCGATGAAGTAGCCCACGGGTTGCTCCAGTGCGGCGGCGATCTTGAGCAGCGTGGTGATGGTGGGCACCATGTCGTTGCGCTCGATCTTGTGGATGGCGGCCGCGGAGACGTCGGCCTTGACCGCGAGCTGCTGCAACGAGAGCCTTTGCTGTTGGCGGAGCTGGCGCAGCTTGGGCCCGATCGAGGACACGATCCCGTTGACCTGCTCCCCGGCCCGCACGGTGGCGGCCGGAGACCGACGCGATGGCGACGTCTGTTTTGTTGTGGGCAACCGATTTTCGTCTGTCATTCGCAACCCCTTGACGCGTCGGAAACGCCCAGTATAGTGGACACACTTGCACCGATGGTGGACGAAAGTCCTTTGACACCATACTGGTCCGGTCCAACGGGAGGCGCACGCGTGGCGTTCAAAGTCGTGGTCATCGGTGGGGGAGCAGCCGGGATCGGCGCGGCTGGAGGCGTCAAGGCCGCGGACCCCGCCAACGAGGTCATCGTCTACACCGAGTTCGAGGACGTCGGCTACAGCCCCTGCGGCATCCCCTACGTGCACGGCAAGGAGATCGCGGCGTTCGAGTCGCTCTTCCTTGCCGACAAGGCCGCCTACGTCGCGGCCGGCATCGACGTGCGTTACAACACCCGGGTCACCTCGTTCGACACCTCGCGCAAGGTCGTCCACGTCGAGGGCGAGGGCGAGGTCGGCTATGACCGCCTCGTCGTCGCGACGGGGTTCGACTACGCCGACCCAGGCGTGCCCGGCGGCGACCTCGGGGGGCTCTACTACGTCAAGAACATCCGGCGGGCGATGGAGTGGGACACGGTCCTCGACACCGTCAAGAAGGCGGTCGTCGTCGAGGCCAGCCCGCTGGGTCTCGAGATGGTCACGGCCCTTCCGCACCGGGGCATCGAGACCCACCTGGTCGATCCCCACCCGTGGGCGCTCGGCGAGCTGGCCGACCCGGACATCGTCGCCCCCGTCCAGGAGTCGTGGGGCGAGATGGGCGTGCAGATGCACTTCAACACCAAGCTCGAGGGCTTCCTCGGCGATGACGGCCAGGTCCGCGCGGTGGCGACCTCGGGTGGCGAGATCGAGGCCGACCTCGTCGTGATCAGCACCCACAAGCGTCCCAACAACGCCGTCGCCGTCGCCGCGGGGCTGCACGTCGGCATGACCGGCGGCATCATCGTCGATGAGCGGATGGCCACCTCCGCGCCCGATGTGTTCGCCGCGGGCGACTGCTGCGAGATCCCCCACGGTGTCACGGGGGTGCCGCTGCAGGGCCTCACCGGCTCCCACGCCTACTCCCAGGGCAAGGTCGCGGGAGGAAGCGCAGGCGGTGCGCGCCGCGCCTACCAACAGGTCTATGTGCCGTGGGGCATGGTCGCGGGCAAGTGGATGATCGGTGGCGTCTCCTTCGGGGAGACTGCGGCAAACGCGCTGGGTATGCCGTACGTCCTGGGAGTCGCCAACGGCATCTCCCGCGCGCGCTACTACCCGGACGTCAAGCCGATCAGGGTCAAACTGCTGGCCGAGCCGGGCAGCCTTCGCCTGATCGGTGCGCAGATGGTCGGTGGCGAGGGCATCAAGGAGCGGGCCGACTTCCTGGCCATGGCTGTCCGTGTCGGCATCACCCTGGACGACCTGGCGACGATGGAGAACGTCTACTCGCCGCCGATCGGGGCCCTCAACGAACCGATCTCCGTCGCGGCACAGAATGGCCTCGCCGCAGCAGCCAGGGGATCCTGACATGCCCTTCAGCAGGTGGTTGCGGGTCAACAGCGAGCACTACCTCCTGCGCGACTCGCAGGCCGGGCTGTCCAGGGCCCACGGACTCCCGGCGCCGCCCGCCGAGCCTCGCGGGCCCAGCCAGTTCTTCTGGTCGCGCGTCTTCGTGCCGGTCTATCGGCTGGTGCCCTGGAGCCTGACCAAGCGGGTCATGCACCTGATCCCCGGCAGCCACCGCAAGACGTGGACACCACAACCACGACGGCACGACCCGGCGATCTGAGCATCGTCGGCCATCGACAACACGGTCCCAACCCCCTCTCAAGGAGCAGCAATGCCGAAGACGATCACCACTGAACTGCCCGCGGAGGGCGAGGTCCTCTACAACGTGGAAGAGAAGCTGTTCGAGGACATCAAGGCCAAGGAGGGGGAGAAGGCCTTCGTCTTCATCCACTCGGTGCCCTTCGAGGGCTCGGTCGCGCTGGTCAACCTGCTGACCTCGACGCGCTTGGTGCGCAAGGGCTTCGACGTCAGCATCATCCTCTACGGCCCGGCCGTGCTGCTGGCGTCCGGCACCCGGGGATATCCCTCGGTCGGCAAGGAGGGGTTCCCCGGCAACCTGGCGATCAACAACCAGCTCAAGACCCTGATGAACGAGGGCGCCAAGATCTATGCCTGCCGGTTCGCCATGGGCGCGCTCTACGGCTTCCGTGAGGACGACCTCATCGAGGGCGTCACCGCGTTCAACCCGCTGGACGTCCTCGACTCGGCGCTGACCGCGTGGCGAGCGGGCGCCTTCCAGCTCAACACCTGGACGGTCTAGCACGGCTCACCGGCCTGCAGCCGGGCACGACCCCTGCAGGCCGGTGACCGAGCAGCCCTACCCCAGACAGTCGTGCCATACCAGAGGCGGAGTCCGACATGACCATGATCCACGACCTCGGCGGAGCCCGGGGCTGGGGAGCCGTCCGGCCTCCGGACCCCGACGAGAAGGTGTTCGCGCAGGACTGGGAGAAGCGGGCCTTCGCGCTGGCCCTGTTGTCCATGCGGGTCTCCGGCACCAACCTGGATGCCTTCCGCTACTCGATGAGCCGACTGGACCAGAACGGCTATTTCGGGGACGGCTACTACGGTCGCTGGCTCGACGGCGCCGAGAACCTGCTGCTCGACAGTGCCATCATCGCCCCGGGTGCCATCGACGCCCGCGCCCGCCAGCTCCTCGGCGAGGACGCCGGGGAGCCCGAGACCCCCCAGCCGGCCAAGCCGGACTACGCGCCCACCGCCGCCGGCTCGCTGCGTGCCGTCGACGCCGAGCCGGTCTTCGCCGTGGGGAGCCGTGTCCGGGCCAAGGATGTCGAGCCGGACGGCCACACCCGGCTCACGGCATACGTCCGAGGCCACCAGGGAGTCGTCGAGAGGATCCTGCCGGCCCAGCTCCTGCCGGACACCCACGCGCACTTCCTGGGCGAGAACCCGCAGCACGTCTACGCGGTGCGCTTCTCGGCCGAGGAGCTGTGGGGCCCCGGAGGCGAGACCTTCGACCTCGACATCGACCTGTACGAGAGCTATCTGGAGGCAGTCTCATGAGCCAGTCGCCCACCACCGAACGGCCGCCGGTGGCGCTGCGCACCGAGGCGCTCGAGCAGATCCTGGTCGAGCGGGGGCTGGTGGACCCGGCGGTCATGGACGCCTACATCCGGACATACGAGCAGGACGTCGGTCCGATGAACGGCGCCAAGGTCGTGGCCCGGGCGTGGACCGACCCTGACTACCGGCAACGGCTGCTGGACGACGGCACCGGCGCCATCGCCGAGCTCGGGTTCAAGGGTTCCCAAGGCGAGCACATCGTCGTCCTCGAGAACACCCCGACGGAGCACCACGTCGTGGTCTGCACCCTCTGCTCCTGTTATCCCTGGCCGGTGCTGGGGCTGCCGCCGAACTGGTACAAGGATCCTGCCTACCGGGCCCGCGTCGTCCGCGAGCCTCGCGCGGTGCTGGCCGAGATGGGGCTCTCCCTCGCCGACGACGTCGCGATCCACGTGTCGGACTCCAGCTCCGAGGTGCGCTACATGGTGCTGCCCGAACGCCCCGAGGGCACCGAGGCGTGGTCCGAGGAGCAGCTGGCCGCCGTGGTCACCCGGGACGCCATGGTCGGCGTCGCCACGGTGAGCGCAACGCAGTGACCGCCTCCCTGGTCGAGCAGCTGGGCGCGGAGAGCGCGACCGCCCCGCCACGCAGTAACGGCGAGCTGGTGTTCTCTGCGCCGTGGGAGAGCAGGGCGTTCGGTCTCGCGATCTCGATGGTCGAGTCCGGCCAGTTCGACTGGGACGAGTTCCGGGTGCACCTGTCCGCGCGGATCGCCCTCGGCGAGCAGGAGGCCGCCGCGCACGGGAGCTACTACGAGTGCTGGCTGGACGCCCTCGAAACCCTGAGCGTCGAGCGTGGCGTCATCGACGCGCAGGACGTGGGCGACCGCGCCCGGGTCCTGGCCGAGCGGGCGCCGGGTCACGACCACGGTGACCACGACCATGGCGACCACGACCACTGACCAGCACGAGCACTGACCCGCCCAGGTGCGCTGACCAGCGCGCTCAGGTCCCGAGCCCGGCATACAGCCGCTCGTGCTCCGTGGCCGCCCGCTCCCAGCTGTAGGCCGGGACCAGGGCGCGGCCACCCGCGGCGAGGGTGGACCGCAGGTCGGCATCCCGCATCACCTCGTGCATGCCTGCCGCGAGCGAGTCGGCGTCGCCGACCCGGGTCAGCAGCGCGTTCTCGTGGTCGACGAGGTATTCGCGCAGCACCGGGATGTCGCTCGCGACCACCGGCAGGTCTGCGGTCATGGCTTCGAGCACCGCCAGGCCCCACCCCTCCTTGACCGAGGGGAAGACCAGCGCGTCCGCGCTGCGATAGAGCTCGTGCAGCCGGTCGTCGGTGACCGTGCCGGCCAGGATCACGTCGCGCCCGAGCTGCAGGCCGAGGCCCGGCAGCATCGCGAGGGCGTCCTCGCGGTACTGCGTGTAGTCCTGGAACGAATGCCCGCCGACCACGACCAGTGCTGGCGCGGGGTCGAGCCGTCCGGCCAGCGCGGCCATCGCCTCGAGCAGGACGACGCTGCCCTTGCGCGGCTCGATGCCGCCGACGGCGAGGAACACGAAGCGCTGGTCGACCCCGGCCTCACGCCGCACGGCCCTGCGACGAGCGGCCTCGATCGGCGGGAAGCGCCCCGCATCGACGCCGTTGTGGATGACGGTGGCCTCGACGCCGTAGTCGGCGCCCAACCGGGAGCGCCAGTCCTCGCTGACCACCACCAGCTGGTCCGGCTCGAGGATCGCCTTGCGCTGGCACTCGACCAGGGCTGCGGTCGTGAAGTCGTCCACGTGGTGGACCGTGCGCACGACCCGGACGGCGGCGCCCGCGTCCCGGACCCGGGCAGCCGCCCGGGCCGAGATGCAGTCCTGGGTGTGCAGGATGTCGACGTCCTCGGCGATGGCCGCGAGGCCCTCCTCGAGGGCGTCGATGGAGGCGAAGACCCGTTCGTCGAGGGTGGGCGCGAGGTTGGGTGCGGGCACGAGCGTGAACGGAGCCCGCAACGGCCGGTAGAAGCCCTGGTCAGGGTCGCCGAGCGAGACCACCCGCACCGGCATCTCCTGGCGCACCATGGCTTCGGCCAGCGACAGCGTGTGGACGACCCCGCCGCGGGGCTTGGTCGAGTAGCTGACCAGGGCCACCCGCGGCGGGGTCGCTCGGGAGGTCACGACGTCGGCCCGGCGAGCGCGGGATCACCGCTCGCGATCGCCGCCGCCACCCGGGATGCCTGGGCGGCCGTCTCGGTGACGATGCACCCCGCCCGGACCAGGCGCGCGCGTTGAGCGGTGAATCCCTGCGGGTCCTGCTCGGTGCCGAGGACATAGGCCACGACCTGCGGACCGCCGCCTGCCATGACGGTCTCGCAGTGCGGGGCGAGGATGCCGGCCGGGTCGGGGTTCGCGCCGTGGCCGAGCACCACGTCGAGGATGATCGCGGCGACGAGCGGGTCCGCAGCGTGCTCATGGAGCATCTCGATCCGGGCCTCGGCGTCGATCATGGGGTGCGGCCGCCCCTTGGTGTACTCCTCCTCGCCGAGGTCGAGACACTGGTGGGACCCATCGGGCGCCGGCAGCCCCCACGCCTTGTTGATCGGGGTGTTGGACCGGATCTCCCCGAGCGTTCTCCCCAGGATGACCAGCGCCTCGTAACAGAGGGTCCCGCCGGAGAACAGCCCCCGGACCAGGGTCCGGCCCGGGTCCATCCGGCTGCGCGCCCGGGCGATGGTCGGCCCCTCGGTCGTCGTGGTGTCCGGCCTGGGGTGCCCGAGCCGGTCGAGGGTCGCGAGGACGCCCGACTCGAGGGTGTCGGCCAGGACCACCCCACCCGGCGGCGTGAGGCCCGGGTCCAGCCCGATCAGGGCGGCGACCAGTGGCACCTGCCCCGCGCTCGCCAGCACAGCGGTCGCCACCGACGCCGCCGGCGGTTTGGAGACGAAGAGGATGACGGTGGTGCCGGGGTCGTCGCGCAGGGCCGAGATGGCCGACAGCGCCATCCGGCCCCCGACCTCCTCGGACATGTCGCGGCCACCGAGGCCGATGACGTGGCTGACGCCGACGCCCCACCGATCGAGCAGGCACATGGCTTCCTGGGCCCCGGTCCCGGCCGCTGCCACGATGCCGACCCGGCCCCGCGTCACGACGTTGGCGAAGCCCAGGCAGGCGCCGGCCAGCTCTGCCGTGCCCGCCCCGGGACCCATCACCAGCAGACCCCGGCCACGGGCGTAGTCCTTGAGGGCGATCTCCTTCTCCAGCGGGACGTTGTCGCTGAACAGCAGGACGTGCAGACCCTGCGAGAGGGCCTGGTAGGCGGCCAGCGTGGCGTACTCACCCGGGAGGGAGATCACCGCGACGTTGGAGTCCGGTTGCCGGGTGACGGCCTCGCGCAGGGAGCGCGGGTCGGCCCTGGTCGAGCCCTCGGTCTGCGGGCGGGCCGAGAAGGAAGCCGCCTCGCCGGCGGCGAGCGCGTCGTGGGCGGCGTCCTCCTGCGTGGCCCGCACAACGATGAAGAAGTCGTTGGCGCCGACGCCCTCCAGCTCCGATGCGGCGACGCCCTCTTCGCCGAGGGTCGCGACGTTGGCCGGGGTGCCCATGGCCGCACTCGCCCACTCGACCCCGTCGAGGGCACGCATCGCGCGCATGCCGCTGAGCTGTACCACCGAGTCGACGTAGGTGTCCTTGAAGACCTTGAACGAGATGCTCACGCGGGTGCTCCTTCGCCATCGGCGGCTGGGACGATCCGGGTGCCGACCGTGGCGTCGGTCCCATCGCTGCGCAGCGTCGCTGCCGCGAGCTGCCCGGTCGTCACGACGGCGACCGTGCCGCCGTGCCCGACGAACAGGACCGCGGCCCGCATCTTGGGGCCCATGCTGCCCTCCGGGAACTGCCCCTGCGCGAGGTGGCCTTCCACCTGCGCGACGTCGACCTGGGTGAGCCTGCGCTGGGTGTCCTTCCCGAAGTCCAGCATCACGGCGTCGACGCCCGTGACGAGGACGAGCGCCTCGGCGCCGAGCAGGTGCGCGAGCTCGGCAGCGGCGAAGTCCTTGTCGATGACCGCGTCGACGCCGCCCCAGACCCCGTCGCGCCGGCCCACGGGGATGCCCCCACCGCCGCCCGCCACCACCACGTGTCCGGCCTCGAGCAGCAGCCGGACTGCCTCGATCTCGACGAAGCCGCGCGGGCGGGGTGAGGCGACGACCCGGCGCCAGCCGCGTCCGGCGTCCTCAGCGATGTCCCATCCGCGAGAGCGGGCCAGCCCGGTGGCCTCGCTCTCGGAGAAGAAGGGACCGATCGGCTTCGTGGGTCGCTCGAACGCCGGGTCGTCGAGGTCGACGATGGAGTGGCTCAGCAGGGCCACGATGTGGTGCCGGCCCTGGACGGCGCGATGGAGCGCGATCGCGATCAACGAGCCGAGCTCGCCCTGGGTCATCGCGCCGAGGGTGAACAGGGGCAGCTCGGGGACCTCGTCGCGGCCCCTCTCCTGCTGGATGGCGAGGTTGCCGACCTGCGGGCCGTTGCCGTGCACGATGACGACGCGCCACCCGTCGTCGAGCAGCTCGCGGACCGACTCGGCCATGATCGCGGCGTTGTGGCTCTGCTCCTCGTAGGTCCCCTGCTCCCCTGCCGCGATCAGGGCGTTCCCTCCCAGGGCGACAACGGCAGTCTTGCTCAAGGGGCCTCGGCTCGATCGCGGGACGGCGTCGGCCAGCTGCCTCGTCGTCCAGGTTCGTGCATCATGCGATGCATGGCGTCGACAATAGTGAACGGTGCATACTGCCCACAAGAGCGACGACCCACTCCGGAGGCGACCCCGATGCCCGATGCCCGACCCAGCGTCCCCGCGGACGCCCTGGCCCGGTTCACTGCGGCCGAGGCCCGGCTCTACCCGCTGGCCATGGTCGACGCCGCGATGTACGAGCGGGCAACGAACCTGGTGGCCCTCACCGCGTCGGACCTGCGCCAGACCTGCCCGGACGTCGACGCGGTCCTGGCGCGCCGCGCCGGCCTGATCACGGGACTGTCCGAGGTGGCATCTGTTGCAGGGCTGAGCCTGGTCGGGATCCCGGCCGACACCGTGGTCGACGCCGCGTCGGCACTGCGCTACCGGGAGGTCGTCGCCGAGCACGCCGCCGCCGAGGGCCGCGCCCGCCTCGCGGCGGCTCGCGAGGCCGGGCAGGTGTGGCTGGTCGACGAGCCCGACCCGTCCGAGGTCATGGCCGGGCTCTTCCGCCGGGTCGAGCTGCACGTGCCGACGGGAGCCGTCCTGATCAGCAGCGTCGAGCCGGACAGCGCAGGGGCGCCCGCGGCCTACACGCTGGAGGTACTGCCGGCGCAGACGGTCCCCCAACCACTGGTCGCAGCACGGTGGGAGACCTTTGCGGAGCGCGAGTCCTGGGTGCTCGGGGCGGAACGTCTGCGGGCCGAGATCAGCGCCGCCTCTTGACAGAATGCCCCGCGGATCGTTTGCTAAGGGATTCGATCTGTGTCGTGAAGTAAACGTATGGGAGTGCGATGAGCGTCCGTGCCGAGTCCCCGCCCGCCGACGTGGTGCCTGTGGCTGCGCTCACCGACCAGGTCGATGCGCTGACCGACCAGCAGGAGGCGCACGCGCGGGCCACGACGACCGCCTCGGCCATCGCCACCCTGGTCGCTGACCTGCAGGCCCGCGGCCTGCGGATCGACGTGCCGTTCGAGCGTCGCCAGGGCGGGGCCGGGCCCACCGACTCCGGGATGCTGTGGGTCGGCGGCTTCCCACTCACCGTCCCGACCGACAACGCTGCCGCCGCCGCGTCGCCCTATGTCCTGCGGGCCGAGGACGAGGGCTATGCGATCTTCCGTGGCAGCGAGCGGCTCGCGGACGCGTCGGCCCAGCGGCGCCCGCGCTTCTACGACCTGAGCACCGCCGACGGCATCCCCTACTGGAAGATCGGGCTGCTCCACCTGGACTCCTTTGCCAGCACGGTCGTGCAGACCTGCTCCTACTGGGGCAACGCGAACCAGTGCACGTTCTGTGGCATCGGGCTGTCCCTGGACGCCGGGCGCACCATCGTCAAGAAGAGCCCCGCGCAGCTGGCGGAGGTCGCCCGCGCGGCCAAGGAGCTCGACGGCGCGGTGGACGCCACGCTGACGACCGGCAGCTCCAACGCCGTCGACCGCGGAGCGCGCTACGTCGCCCGCTGCGGCCAGGCGGTCAAGGAGGCCGCCGGGCTGCCGGTGGAGGTGCAGTTCGAGCCCCCGTTCACGCTGGACGTGATCAACGAGGTCGCCGACATGGGCATCGACTCGGTCGGCATCCATGTCGAGTCGTTCGACCCCGCTGTGCTCGCGCACGTGGCCCCGGCCAAGGCCCGCACCGGGATCGAGCGCTACTTCGAGGCGTGGGAACGAGCCGTCAGCCTGTTCGGCGAGGGACAGGTGTCGACCTACGTCATCCTCGGCATGGGAGAGGACCCGGACCTGACCGTCGAGGGCTGCCGGCGGGCCGTCGACATGGGCGTCTTCCCGTTCATCGTGCCGCTCCGACCGGTCGCCGGGAGCCTGATGCAGGACGTCCTGCCACCGAGCCCGCTCTACACCGAGCGCATCTACCGCAAGGTGGCCGGATACATGGCTCTGCGCGGCATGGACTCCAGCATCCCCAAGGCGGGCTGCGCCCGGTGCCAGGCCTGCTCCGGGCTCAGCTCGATGGAGTCCGCCCTCAAGGTCGGCTCCACACCTCTGCTGCAGATCGGCCAGCGTCCCGGGCGGGTGGCCGGCACGGCATGAGCGCCCGGTGAACATCCCCGTGCCGGCCACGCTCGCCCCGACCGGGGCCCGGTCGACCCCCGGGATGGGCACGGCCGGCATCGTCTGTCGCCCTGCGGTCACACCGGCGGACCTCGCCGTCCACCAGGCGATCCGGCACGAGGTGTTCGTCCGGGAGCAGTCGGTCTTCGCCGACTCGGACCTGGACGAGCACGACCGGGGCGAGTCCACGATCCGGCTCGTCGGCTACTGCGACGGGGTGGCGGCAGGGACGGTGCGACTCTTCCGGCTCGACGGCCCCGGCGGTCTCTGGCAGGGCGACCGGCTCGCGGTGCTCCCACAGTTCCGGGTGCACGGTCTGGGAGCGCCGCTGGTCCGGTGCGCGGTCGCCACGGCCGGCAGGCACGGCGGGACGCAGATGGTTGCGCACGTCCAGCTCGCCAACGTCACGTTCTTCGCCCGTCTCGGCTGGACCGCTGTCGGCGCCGGTGAGACCTACGTCGGGCTGGCGCACCAGCGCATGCAGATCGCCCTGCGCACCTGGGCGCCGGGCTCAGCGCGCCAGACCGGTGACGGCCGTGACCGCCAGGTCGAGGACGGTGGCCCGGGCGCTGCCCGAGGCCAGCACCAGGAGGCCTGAGTCGTCGATCGTCCCCACCACCTCCGCGTCGAGGCCGCGGTCGTGGAAGGCCCCCATGCACTCGGCCTCCCGCCCGGGCGGCGAGCACAGCAGGAAGCTGTATGCCGGGAAGCAGGTCAGCCACTGCGCCGCCGGCACACCCGCGGGGCGGGGAAGGGCGTCCAGGTCCAGGGTCACGCCGAGCCGGCTGAACTCGAGCAGCATGGCCAGCGACCCGACGGTCCCCGCCATGCTCACGTCCTTGGCCGCCACGCACGAGCCGGCGGCCGCGATGGAGGCCAGCACCCTGATGTCACCGGCCATCTCGGTCCCCCGCTCCTCGAACGAGCGGAAGAACGGGAAGTCGGCCCGCATCGTCCCGGTCGTGCAGCTCGCGACCACGAGCGACTGGCCGGCAGCGACGTGGGTCGAGGAGAGCACGGCCGCTGCGTGGCCGATCCCGAACGCGGACAGCGCGGGCGGCCCGTCGTGGACCGTGAGGTGCCCGCCGACCAGCGGCACGGCATACATCCTGCTCGCGTCGTGCATCCCGCGCAGGGCCTCGCGCGCCACCTCGGTGGTGCCCACGATGGTGTCGACGATCCCGCGGGGGGTCGCGCCCATCGCCGCCAGGTCGTTGACGTTGGTGAGGACCGCGGCGAAACCGGCGCCGTAGGGGTCTCCCGCGACGAATGCGGGCAACAGCGCCTCGCCACACGCGATGACGTGTCCGTCGGCGGGGTCGTCGGGCCCGGACCCGTCACGCATCCGCACCACCGCCCCGTCGTCCCCCGGGCCGTGCACCCAGCTCCCCCTGCCCACCACCTCGCTGACCAGCGCGATCTCCGCCTTGGCGTGCAGCGCAGCGTGCGATCGCAGCTGGCGGGCCAGCGCCTCGAGCTCGCTCCGGGGATGGCCCTGCTCCGTATCGGCCGCCATCGGGTGACCCGCTCTCTTGTCGGAAAGTGTATGGATCTTCTATTATCGGCAATGTGATCCTACCGACGTTCCTCACCCTGCCGGAGCGTCAGGCCAAACCCAGGACGGCTGGCCTGACGCACCTCCTTGACAAGGGAGCAAGTGCTGCAGCGACCGAGTCGGTGTTGGCCGCCGCCGCTGCGCACATCGACATCTGGAAGTTCGGCTGGGGCACCGCCTACGTGGACACCAACCTCGCGACCAAGCTGGCCCTGCTCGCCGAGGCCGACATCCGGGCCTGCATCGGCGGCACCCTGATGGAGATCGCCTGGGCCCAGGACAAGGCGGACGAGTGCCTGGACTGGGCCGCCGAGGCGGGTTTCAGCTGTGTCGAGATCTCGCGGGGGGTGGCGCCGATGCCGCTCGAGGACAAGCACGAGCTGATCGCGCGGGCCTCGGCAAGGTTCCTCGTCCTGTCCGAGGTCGGCAGCAAGGACCCCCACGAGGACCTCAGCCCGCAGGACTGGACCTGCGAGGTCGAGGAAGACCTGGCGGCCGGAGCCAGCTGGGTGATCACCGAGGGGCGCGAGAGCGGCACCGTCGGCCTCTTCCGGGCCGACGGCTCCGTCCGCGAGGACATCGTCGCCGCCGCGCTGCGCGGAGGCAGCCTCGACCGGGTCCTGTTCGAGACCCCGCGCAAGGACCAGCAGGCCTGGTTCATCCGCGAGTTCGGCCCCGACGTCAACCTCGCGAACATCGCGCTGGACGACGCGTTGGCACTGGAGACGCTGCGACTGGGCTTGCGTGCCGACACCTGTGACGTGTCCACACGACACATGAACTCCATGCGACAGATGAACGCGTGACCGCGACCGGCGCCTCGCTGCGGCCCAACCTCGTCCCGGGTGAGTATCGCGGCGTCGCAGTCACCGAGGTCTCCGGCGACCTCGACGAGGCCTCCCTCACGGCGCACTTCGTCGGCCGCGAGGCCTACCGGCGCACCCGCTTCATCGTGGTCCGGCGCGGCGCGGACACCGCGGTCATCAGCGTGCGCAAGGCCAGCGAGGAGCCGCTGTTCTCGCCGATCACCGAGGTCGAGCTGCTCGTCGGCGCGGACGACTGCGTCTTCGTCGACTGCCCCGAGGTGGACACTGCCGTTCCCTCGGCCCTGGGACGGGCCGCCCTGGCGCACGCCCCCGGTGCCCGCGGGGTCGTCGTCCGGGGCAGCTACGGGCACATCAGCTTCATCCTCGACCCGCGACCGTTGCGAGTGACCGTCCGCGAGGTCGTGCCGCCGCACCCGGCCAAGCTGTTCGACCAGACCCGTCGCCTCCTCGACGTGGCCGAGCACCTCCCGCCGATCGAGCTGGTTGCCGAGGTGGTGGACCTGTCCGACCTGGCCCGGTCCCGACCCTCGGCCAGCTATCTGCTGCCCTGCCGTGGTGGCGGGGTCTCGGTGGAGTCGGCGAGCACCTTCTACCTGGACGAACGGCCGGCACACGTCCCATGGACCCTCATCGGCTGCGAGCGGTCCCAGCAGATCCACGAGTGGTTCTACGGCGAGCGGGCCGACCAGGTCGACATCTGCCCGCGCACCGCAGGCGTCACGGACGGTCCCGTGCTGACCAAGTGCTGCCTGCTCGAGCACCACATCGAGGTCGAGGACGGCCAGGCGGTCGTGCCCTGGGGGGCGTCCCTGGCCCAGATCGGCGACGCGCTGGCGGCCCTGGCGCTCGCGTGGGAGCCGACGTGGGCTCACGCCTGACCGACTCGGCGCAGTACGCGCACCTGTGGGGGACGCCGGAGATGGCGCGGCTGTTCGACGAGCGCGCCCGGCTGCAGAGCTGGCTGGACATCCTGACTGCGCTGGCGTCGGCGCAGGCCCGACTGGGCATCATCCCGGTGGAGGCGGCCGAGCAGATCGCCGAGCACGCCCAGGCAGAGCATCTGGACCTCGCGTTCGTCGCCGAGCAGACCCGTCTGACGTCGCACTCGATGCTCGGCCTGATCCGGGGCCTCCAGCAGGTGCTGCCGGCGTCGGCGCGCGAGCACGTCTACAGCGGTGCGACCGTCCAGGACGTCACGGACACGTGGTTCGCGCTGGTCATGCGCGAGGTCGGTGCGCTCGCGTGGCGCGACTTGAGGGCGATCGAGGGCTCGCTCCTGCTCCTGGCTCAGGCGCACCGCGACACCGTCATGGTCGGACGCACCCACGGTCAACCGGGGGCGCCGATCACCTTCGGGTTCAAGGTGGCCTCGTGGGCCGACGAGGTGCGCCGCCACCTGGACCGCCTCCGGGAGGGCCGGTCCCGGTGGCTGGTGGGTCAGCTCGGCGGCGCGGTCGGGGTCCTCGGGTTCTTCGAGTCGCAGGGAGAGGCGTTGCGGGCCGAGCTCTGCGCCGGGTTGGGGCTGGGTGACCCCGGCATCTCGTGGTTGACGTCGCGCGACCGCGTTGCCGAGTTCGCCGCGGTGCTGTCGATGGCCTGCGCGACCCTGGCCCGGATCGGCAACGAGGTCTATGAGCTGCAGCGGCCCGAGATCGGTGAGCTGCATGAGGCCACGAGTGCGGACGTGGTCGGCAGCATCACCATGCCGCACAAGCGCAACCCCGAGGGCAGCGAGCACCTCGACACGCTGGCCCGCCTCGTGCGTGCCAACGCCGCCGTCCTGACCGAGGGCATGGTCGTCGCCCACGAGCGCGACGGGCGGGGCTGGAAGGCCGAGTGGTCCGCGCTGCCCGAGGTGTGTCTGTTGGCTGGTGTCGCCCTGCAGCTGGGCCGACGGCTGGTCTCCGGGCTGGTCGTCGACGTCGAGGCGATGCAGGCCAACCTCGGTCGCCATGGCGACCAGCTGGTCTCCGAGCGGCTGCTCTCGGCCCTCACCCCACGCCTGGGCAAGCACGCCGCGCAACAGCTCATGCATGACGCGCTCCGGCCCGGCAGCACCGACGTCGGGCACGTGGTGGACGCCGTGGTCGCATCGGGTGCGGCCACCCGGCAGGAGTGCGAGGCGTGGACCGTCGGCTGGCCTGTGGGCGCCGCGGGAAGCATGGTGGACGGGGTGATCTCGCGAGCGCGGGCGGCCCGGGCCGCAGAACCGGAGGCGTGGACGTGACCGTGACCGTGGACGGAGGAATGGACGTGGGCAGCGACAGGGACGTGAGCGGAGCTGTGGACGTGAGCGAGGACCCAGCCGTTGGCCTGGACCTCCCGCGGTGTGCGCTGGCCACGCTGCCCACCCCCCTGGTGCGTGCCGACGGGCTCGAGCGCGCGCTCGGTGCCGGGCCGATCTGGGTCAAGCGGGACGACCTGACCGGGTTCGGCGTGGCAGGCAACAAGGCCCGGGCGCTGGAGTTCCTGCTCGGCGAGGCGACGGCGGTCGGCGCCGACGTCCTGGTCGCGGCGGGCAGTCCCAGCTCCAACTTCTGCGCAGCTGCCGCGATGGCTGCCAGCCGGGCCGGGCTGGAGTGCCACCTGCTCTTCCCCGGTCCGGCGCCGGTCGAGCGTTCGGTCAACGTCGAGCTGGCCGGCGCTGCCGGCGCGCGGCTGTTCTTCGATGTGGTGGCGACCCGTGAGCAGCTCGACCCGGTGGTCCTCGCGCACGCCGATCTCCTTGCAGCACAGGGTCGCCGGCCCTATGCGGTGCCCCGTGGGGGCGCGACGGCAGTCGGAGCAGTCGGCTACGCCCACGCCGCGCGCGAGCTCGCCGCCCAGTGCGACGAGGCCGGCTTCCTGCCGCGCGTCGTCGTGGTGGCCACCGGCTCCGGTGCCACCCAGGCGGGGCTCGTGTCCGGGCAGGTGGGCCACGGGCTGGCGTGGCGGGTCGTCGGGGCCTCGGTCAGCCGGCCGGCAGCCGAGGCAGGCGAGCAGGTGCTGCGGCTGGCGCGCGAGTGCAGCACCCGACTCGGTCTGCCGCCGCCTGGCGTCGGTGACGTCGACGTGCGTGAGGCCCGGGGGCCGGGTTTCGGCATCGCCTCCGAGCAGGACCGCACCAGCGCGCAGCTGGCTCTGCGGCACGCGGGACTGTTGCTCGACCCCTACTACGGGGCCAAGGCGATGACGCTGCTCCGGCACCTGCTCGCCGAGGACGGCTCGACCCCGATCGTCTTCTGGCACACCGGCGGTGTGAGCGCCGCGCTGGCTGCCGTCACCCGCACGACACCGAGCCGGGGAGCACCCGCATGACGACGAAGTCCCGGCGAAGCGGGCCGCCTCGCGGTTCCGCTGCTCCCGAGCTGATCGAGAGCGGCTTCGCGCTGGAGAACGCCGACGCGCCGTTTCTGCACCAGGGGCTGAACGTCGCCGACATCGCCCACGTCCTGGACCTGCTGCGCCGCGACATCATCCCGCCCGAAGCCGCCCGCGACATGCTGGGCCTCCTGCTCGAGGTGCACGCGATGAGATGGGAGGACTTTCCCTACGACCCCGAGTTCGGCGAGCCCTACAACTCTCGCGAGCGCTTCTTCGTCGAGCGACTGGGCGACGCCGCGGGCTGGCTGCACGCGGGTCGGCCCCGGCGCGAGGCGGCCCGGATCGCCCTGCGGCTCTATGTCCGTCGCCAGCTGCTCGAGCTGGTCGGCGAGGTCGCCGCCTTCAGTCGCGACGCGACCGACCTGGCCAGCCGTCACGCGAGCACCCTGATGCCCGACCAGACCTACCTCCAGCAGGCTCAACCGTCCACGTTCGGGCACTATGTCCTGTCCTTCGTCTATCCCGCGATCCGCGACGCTCGGCGCCTCCTGGAGGAGCTGGACTGGGTCAACCGCAGCCCGGGAGGAGCCGGGTGCGTCAACGGCACGCGCCTGCTGGACGACCGCACCTTCATCGCCACCGCGCTGGGGTTCGACGACGTCATCGAGCACACCCGGGACGCCATGTGGCAGATCGACGGGCTCATCCACGTGCTCGCGACAGCGGCGAGCCTTCTCTCGACGCAGAGCAAGCTGGCCGAGGACCTGGAGATCTGGTCCAGCACCGAGTTCGACTTCGTTGACCTGGACGACGGTTACACCCGCTCCAGCATCCTCATGCCGCAGAAGCGCAACCCCTACTCCCTCTCGATCGTCCGGGGCGCCTCAGGCGTGCTGATCGGACGGCTCACCGGCTTCCTGGCCGTCGCCAAGAGCCCCTCGGCGCGCAGCGACAACCTCATCTTCGCCTACGGCGAGGTGCCCCGGGCGCTGGACCTGTCGATCCGGGTGACCCGCCTCATGAGCGGCGTGGTGCGCACCCTGCGCGTCAACGCCGAACGGATGGAGGAGGAGCTCGACGCCGGATACACCCAGGCCACCGACCTGAGCGAGTTCATCGTCCAGGCCTGCGGCGTCGACTACCGCAGCGCCTACGTGGTGGTGGGCAGGACCGTCCACCAGGCGAGCCTGCGCGGCATCGCCGGCAAGGACATCACCGGGGCCATGCTCGACGAGGTCGCGATGGCCGAGACCGGCCGGGACTGGCGGCTGACCGACCGGGACCTGAGTCCCGTGCTCGATCCCCGCTCCATCGTCGAGTCACGGGTGGGCACGGGCGGCGCGGCGCCGGGGGCCATCGCCGACATGGTCGCCCAGTGCCAGCGGCTGACGGACGAGCTGGACGGCACCGTCGCCCAGCGACGCGACGACCTTGACCACGCCGAGCAGCTGCTGCTGCGACAGGCCCGGCATACAGCGGGAATCAAGGAGAGCTGATGACGACAGGTGCACCCACCCAGGTCGTGCTGCCGGACGAGGTGGCCGTGGTGAACATCGGTCTGCCGTTGTTTGCCGACGCGGTCCGTGACCAGGCGCTGCCGGTGCAGCACGTGGACTGGCGGATCCCCGCCGCCGGGGATCCGGCGTCCGTCGCCGCGCTGGAGGAGCTCTACGGACCGCGGGCGGACGCGATCGAAACGGCCAACGAGGAGGTGCTTCGCCGGCTGAACCTCGGCGTGCCCCTGCTCGTGGACATCGCCACCGCGGAGTCCGTCCTGCCCGGAGTGTCCGGTCAGGTGCTCCTTCACTGCGGGCCCCGGATCAGCTGGGTCGACGTCTGCGACCCCCTCCGTCGGTCCCTGCGGGCCGCCACCGTCGCCGAGGGCTGGGCCGACGACGTCGACGCGGCCGACCGTCTGCTCGCCGACGGCACGGTCCGGCTCGAGCCGGCATACGAGCACGACGTGGTGGTGCCGATGGCGAGCTCCTTCGGTCCGTCGGCGCCGGTGTTCGTCGTGGACAACAAAGAGGGCGGCACGCGCTCCTTCGCCCCGATCAACCAGGGCCCGGGTGAGGTCGCGTGGTTCGGCCGCGAGACGCCGGCGGCGATCGCGCGCCTGGTGTTCCTGCGCGAGGTCGCGGGACCGATGCTGCGCCAGGTCCTTGAGGGCACCGGACCGATCGACCTGTTCGGGCTGGCGGCGCAGGGGGTGCAGATGGGGGACGACGTGCACATGCGCACCCAGGGGACGACGAGCCTGTTGATCCGCAACCTCCTGCCGCACCTGGCGGCGCTGCCCGATGACGGGCGGCTGGAGCTGGCGCGGTTCCTCTCGGGCAACCACCTGTTCTTCCTCAACCTCGCGATGGCCGCGGCAAAGTCCGTGGCGCTCTGGGCCGAGCAGGTGGAGGGCTCCAGCATCGTGACGATGATGTGCCGCAACGGGACGACCTACGGGGTGCGCGTGGCCGGGTCCGAGCAGCTGTTCGTCGCCGATGCGCCCCGGGTCGCCGACGCCATGTACTACCCGGACCACGGGCCGGAGACGAGCGCACCAGACATCGGGGACAGCGCGATCCTGGAGCTGGTCGGCCTCGGCGGCGCCGCGGCTGCGGGCTCACCGGCGGTGGCCGGCTTCCTCGGCGGCAGCATGTCCGACGCCGTCGCGGTGACCGAGGAGATGTCCACCATCTGCGCCGGGGAGAGCTCGCGATTCAGGCTGCCGACCTGGAACAACGCCGGAACCCCTCTGGGCGTTGACATCCGGCGGGTGGTTGAGCTGGACGTCACCCCTAAGGTGACCACCGGCATCCTGCACGCCAGCTCGGGGGTGGGGCAGATCGGCGCCGGCGTCGCAGCCGCTCCGATCGCGTGCTTCCGTGCCGCCGTGCACGCGATGGCTGGAGCCTAGTCGTGGCGCTCCCGGCGGAGCAGCGGTCCGTCCACGCGCGGTGGGACGGCGGGATGCGGGCCGTGGTGACGGCGGGCGGCTTCGAGATCGTCGTCGACGAGCCCGAGACGTCGGGTGGTTCGGACACCGGTCCACAGCCGACGGACTACCTGCTCACCTCGGCCGCGTCCTGCTTCACGCTGGCCATGGCCTGGGTCGCCGCCAAACGCGGGCTCGAGCTGCCAGGGCTGCAGGTCCGAGCAACCGGCACCTACGAGGGGATGAGGTTCGCGCGCATCGCGATGGCGGTCATCGCCGACGTCCCGCCCGGTGTCCTCGAGGGGCTGATCCCCCACGCCGAACGGGTCTGCTACGTGACCAACACGTTGCGGCACAGCCCACAGCTGAAGGTCAGCGTCGGCTCGACGGACGATGCGCGGAGGGGCGGGGAGAACACTCAGTGATGGCGGCCGCCGGGTCAGCCTGGGTGGGCGCGCTGATCGCCGGACCGGCCCACTCCGGCGTGCTGTTGGCCGCCTTCCCGACGGCGGCCTACCTACGGATATTCGACGGGTCCGTCATCGCCCTTCTGACCCAGGATGCCACCCGGATCCCCTGCGGGTTGGTCCTTGCGGTGCCCAGTTCCGCCACGCCGCTGGATCGGGTCTGCGGCCCGGTCCTCGTCGGCGGCGGACAGGTCCGCATCGGCACCCTGGAGGTGTGCATGACGCGGACGGTCCCCTGCAACGCCCCCGAGGGCGTCACCGCCGACCCGGACCTGGTGACCAGGGCGGCCGCCGGGCTGGCGGCGGTGGCCTTCGACGAGCACGACCCAGGCCTGGTCGACCTGCTGCGCCGGGGCCGGGGCGAGGCGATGGCCGCCCACCTCGCGGGATCGCTCGTCGGAGCGGGGTCCGGCCTGACACCGTCGGGCGACGACCTCCTGGCCGGGTTCCTGGTCGGGGCATCCTCGTTCGACGTCCCTGCTGAGCGCCTTCGCGAAGCCGTGCTCGGCCACCCTCCCGGCGCCACCACGGACCTGTCGTCCGCCCTGCTCGGACACGCCGCCCGGGGAGAGTCCACCCCCGAGGTGTCTGCCTTCGTGCTGGCGTTGTCGGGCATCCACTCCGGAGGGGAGCGGGCCCTGGGTGATCTCCTGCGGGTGGGCCACACCTCCGGGATTGCCCTGGCCACGGGTGTCCACGCTGCAGCGACGGCGTCGTTGGGGTGACCGCCTCACACTCGGTTGGCCACCGGCTCGGTTCGCACGGCGGATCGATGAAGTGATCGAGGGACCGGCAGTCGGCGAGGCCTGCGGAGTCGACCTGGTGGCCACGGCGTCGACGAGACATGCGCGTTCGTCGGGGTCGTCCGCGTCGACCCGCACGTAGGCCGCCCCCGCGACGAGGATGCCGAGGATCGCGACGTGCAGGTCGGTCGTCCCGGACGGGATGCGCACCCCGACGCGGTCGCCCACGCCGACCCGATCTCCACGAGCGTGCCGGCGACCACCGGTGCAGCGTCGGCGAACTCGGCATCTGTCAGGGACACGGCGCCGTAGTCCAGGGCCCGGGCGCCGGGCGAGCGGGTGACGCTCTCCCGGAACAGGTCCAGGAGGGTGCGGGCAGGCGCGGCGAGGGTGCCCCGCAGGTGACCCACCCGCGGCTCGGCTCGAGGTCGACGGTGGACACGGGGCTAGTTGTGCCCGACCCGCTCCATCAGCACCGTCACGAGCTGCCGGCCCCGCGATCGCCGCCTCGACCAGGCTCGGGTCGCGGACTTCCCAGCCGTCGATCCAGTGGTCGGCCAGCCACGCGCTCAACAGCACCCCCGAGGCGACGTCGTCCGTGAACTCGTGCGTGCAGGTGTCCAACACGCAGCCAGAGCACGACGTGGGGGTGGCCGTGGGGAGACCGCCTCGAAGGGAGATCTCGGCCGGCTAGGCCTGATGGGTGAGGCGGCGCCGGCGTGCGGACGTCGTCACCGTCGGACGCCGACGACGGTCGCAGATGGGGTTGGCCCGGTCCGGTCTCGCCGGCGCTACCGGGGGAGCATCATGGGCCATGGTCGCCTCACGGCACGTCGAGATCGAGCGCAAGTATGCCGTCGCCATCGGCGCGGTCCTGCCCACCTTCGGCGACACCCCGGGCACGATCCGCGGTGCTCCGGCCGCCGAGTTCGACCTGGAAGCGGTCTACTTCGACACCGCAGACCTTGACCTCCTGCGTCACGGGGTGGCCTTGCGTCGCCGCACGGGTGGCGCGGACGCCGGGTGGCACCTGAAGCTGCCCGGGGGCAAGGACACCCGCACCGAGGTGGCTCTGCCGCTGGGTCGGGCGGTCCGATCCGTCCCGACAGCGTTGCTGCCGCACGTGCGGGCACTGGTCCGGGATCGACCGCTCTCTCCGGTCGCCCGGGTCTCGACCCGCCGACTGGAGTACGCCCTCCATGACGACGCGGGCGCGGTGCTCGCCACGGTCTGCGACGACCACGTCCGGTCCGAGAGGCTGCACGGCACCCCGCTCGTCCAGGAGTGGCGGGAGTGGGAGGTCGAGCTCGGGGGCGGATCCCGATCGGTGCTGGAGGCTGTCGAAACGGACCTGGTGCGTGCCGGGGCCGAGCGGGCCGCCGCCGGGTCGAAGCTTGCTCACGCTCTGGGTGACGCGACACCCCCCGTCGCGCGAACTGCGTCCCGCCGGAGTCTCGCCCGGGGCAGCGCGGCCCAGCTGCTGACTGCCCGCGTGGCGAGCCACACCGCCCGTCTGCACCGACACGACGCCGGTGTCCGCAACGACCACCCGGAGTCCGTTCACAAGCTGCGGATCGCCGCGCGCCGGCTCAGGTCCGCCCTGTTGACTTACGGCCCCCTGGTGGGACCCGGTGCGGTCGACTCCATGCGTGAGGAGCTGCGTTGGCTCGGTCAGGCCCTCGGTGGGGCGCGCGACGCCACGGTGCTGCGGGACCATCTCGACCGGGCCCTGGCCTCCGAACCCGCCGACTGGGTCGTCGGGGCCGCCAGGGACCGCATCGACCGGGAGCTGGACATGGCCGCCGACGGCGGACGCGCAGAAGGGTTGCGGGCACTCGACAGTGATCGATACTTCCGACTGCTCGACGCTCTCGACGACTTTGCGACCTCGGTGCCGTTCACACCTCGGGCGCAGTCCCCCGCCAAGGTCGTCATTCCCGACCTGTTGCAGCGCGACGCCAAGCGCCTGCGTCGGGCCGTGCGCACGATGCGGAGCACCGAGGATGCGCACCAGCATGACCTCGCCCTGCACGAGGTCCGCAAGAAGGCCAAACGGCTGCGCTACGCCGCCGAGTCGGCCGTCCCCGTCTTTGGTGCCCGCGCCACGGCGCTTCTTGCGTCGACCACGCGCATCCAGGAGACCCTCGGGCGACACCAGGACGCGGTCGTCGCACGGGATGCCCTGTGGGGCTTGGCGATGCAGGCCCACCGCGACGGCGAGGACACCTTCACCTTCGGACGCCTCCACGCCCTCGAGCAGCATCGGGCCGCGCGCGCGGAACTGGACTTCGACCACGCCTGGGCCAACGTCCGGCACCGCGGTCTGGCGCGGTGGATCCGGCGGGAGGACGTTTGACCCTGACGGGGGAGGCGGCTGCAGACCGGTGGCACAGGCCGAGCCACCCGACAGGCTGGAAGGCGTCATGCGCAGGACCGTCGAGACCACCCGACAACACACCATGCCCGGGTCCGCGGTCGGCAGGGCTGACGCGGCAACCGGTCAGGCTTTGGCCTGGCTCAGCTCCAGTAGCCGCTGACGAGCCTGATGCTCCACCAGCACGGGCACGTAGGCCCTGACCGGACCCACGAGGCCATCGTGCGACGCCACGACGACAGCCCGCACGGTCTCCTCCGAAAGGTCGGGAAAACTCAACGTCAGCCGCTCCACGACCTGGTTGACGGCATGCGCTTCATCGGTAGGTGCCATGCGTTCAGCGTGGCGTGCGGGCTCCCGTCTGCGCAATGGGCACGGCGACAGCCGGTCTCCCCGCACCGTCCGGCATCCACCTCATCGGCCCAGCCCATCTTCGTCATTTCTTCATGGTTTCTGGCCACGACCGCTGCACCCGACGGCGAGGCTGGAGGTATCCCGAACAACGGAGCGGACCATGAAGGAGTTCACGATGATGAGTTGGTATGGGAACGGAATGGGCGCCGTGGGATGGCTTGACTTGGGCGTGTTCTCGCTCATCCTGCTCGGGCTGATCGGGTGGCTGGTCGTGCGGTTGCTGCCCGACGGCATTACCGAAGCGCAGCCGCCTCGGGCCCATAGGGTCGCCAACGTGCAGGACGCTCGCCCGGGCGCGGGGCGCGACGGGAGGTGACCGCGGTGAGACGCCCGGGTGGTCGGGCGGTTGTCGACGATCAATTTCAGACAGAAAAATAGGAGTAGACATGGCAAGGCTCAGTACCTTGGCAGAGACCAACCTCGACAAACAAGGTTTTGGAAAGCTTGACAGGGAGGCCACGTCCCGTCACGCGCTGCCGCTGCGCTTCACGCCCGCGGTAGGAACGACCTTGATTGTGATCGGGCTGGTCCTGCAGTCGCCCATGTGGCTTGGGTCAATGGCACTCGTGGCGTTGAGCGGGGCGCTCCTGCCCAGCGGCATGGTGATTGACCTGGTCTACAACCTTGGTGTTCGCCATCTCTTTCATGCTCCACCGCTGCCATCCACGCCCACGCCACGGCAGTTCTCCTACCTTCTTTCCACCATCTTGCTGGCCGCTTCATCCTTGTCCTTCTCCTACGGGCTGTCGGTGCTGGGGTTCTTGCTGGGAGGAATCGTCGCCACGGGGGGCACGATCCTCGCCACAACGCTCTGGTGTCTTGGATCCTGGGCCTACAGGTTGCTCTTTGCGCCTTCAGCAGCAAGGAAGTGAGACCATCGCTGCCGTCCGGGTCACACGACTGGCACAAAGCCGGCGGGACGAAGCCTCAGTGGCGCCGCAGGGCCAGACCGCCTCGAGTGGCCGAGCGGCAGGACCTCTGGCCATTCGCGCAGCAACAACGATCTGGCCCCCGTGACAGGCTCTGGCGTCCGCCGACGTGCTACGACCAACGGAGCGGCTGCGGATGCGGATGCGGATGCGGCGGAACCGTGAACGACGCCCACCGATAGCGCCACCGTGACCACGGCGACCAGCAATCCCCCAACCTTCACGCGTCCCCCTACGACGAGGCCGCGACGCGACAGGACTCACATGGCTGCTGTGGCAGGGCAGACCTACGAACTTCGGGCTGGCGGCGTTGGACACATCAGTCATTCACCCAGTCCATACGATCGGGCCCGCTCGTCTCAGGCGCCACTTGCGCACGTCAGACCGCGACCGCGAGGATCACGCCTTGTGAGCGTTGACATCGACAGGGACCGGATCATCGAGCGTCGGACCGCTTGGGGGCGACGCGAGAGCCGTGGCGTCGACCTGTGGTTCGTCCTGGACGGCCTGGATCGACACGCCTCGGCGGCTGCGGTGACGCAGGCCGTCAGTCAGCACGCGGATGACAACCCCACCTGTGGACGGTCTACCCCACCTCGGGTGGGACCGCCGTGTGGCTGAACAAGGCGTTCGGTTGGGAACGTCGCATCGCCGGTGTTGCTGCGACGCTGGAGCTGGCCGGGCACGCCGACGTCCGGATCACGATCCCGCCGCTGCCGGTGCTGGGTCTGCGCGAGCCTGAGCTGCCGCATCCGACGGCCTTCTTGGGGCACCGCATGGACCCGCCGATCACGTCCGGGCCGTTCAACCAATGGGGGATGCCCGTCTATCGGTGGGGCGTGCCCGCGGCCGCCACCACGGACCTGGTGCAGGACGCCTGCCGGTGGGTGGTGACCGAGGATGACAGGTGCGAGGTCGAAGGAGCGGTCCCCGTCCCGGCCACCGGTCAGGACGCGGCCGAGCTGCTCGCCATCGCCGTGGGCAGCGACCGCCACCAGACCCGGATCTCTGATGTGTCAGAGCCCGGCCCGCAGCTGCGCCGCTCGGTCACCATCAACACCTGGGGCCAGTCCGCCTGGACGGACGTCGACCCGACCCGCACCCCGATCGACGTCGCCGTGGACCTCAGCCGGCTCCTGACCCACTACGCGCCGGTCCTCGACGTGGGCGCGGTGCACCCCACCTTCCACGGCTACGGCCTCGACGCATGGGGTGTGGTCAGCGCTGCGCTGTGGATGATGAACCGCCACCTCTGGACGTCCTACGTGACCGACGCGTACGCGATCCAGCTCCTCACCACGGATCACCTCGAACACGCCACAGACCTCTCGTCCTGGTAGGTCTCCGAGGTCGCATCCGACCGGTGGCTGGTCCGCGCCCACGACCTCACGCCATGGTTCGACGTCCCCGACGCACTGTCCGTCCGCCGACACAACTTCCCCTCACCAGAGCTACGCGACCAAGCCCGCGCAGACTTCGGCCAGATGATCCTCACCCCCGCCACCGTGAAGGCCAACCCGCACCCCACCCCATGAACGGCACCCAAAGCAGCCCCTCTGGACGGGACGCGGGTCTCGGGATTCAGACTG